>NZ_JBQSYL010000019.1:0-99337 GCF_052379245.1 Glutamicibacter sp. AOP12-B1-11
GGAACTCGCGAAGGTTTCCGAGTAGCAGCTTTTAAGTAAGGAAGGCCCGGAAAGCAAAAACATCGCGTTCCGGGCCTTTCGTCTCTTGTGCGAATGCCAAACAGGCCACTATCGTGCATCACCGGGGACGGGGATCATCCTATTCTCTGCCTCACCACACACATTAGGTGTGAGCATCACCTATTGCCCTAAGTTCTAAGGATGTGAACCGTCATGGCGGTTAGCGTATTCGATCTTTTCTCGGTTGGTATCGGACCTTCCTCCAGCCACACCGTGGGACCAATGCGTGCGGCGCACGCATTCATTGCCCAGGTAATTCGCGAGGGGAAGATTGAGGCACTCGAATCCCTGCGCATCGACGTGTACGGTTCGCTTGCAGCGACCGGACGCGGGCACGGGACCTTCACCGCAATTATGCTCGGGCTGGAGGGCTTCGAACCTGAAGCCATTCTCCCGGCACAGGTAGATGAGCGTCTGGCACAGATGGAATCCACCGGTATTCTTCGTCTCGGGTCTCAGCTGGAGGTGCGCAAGGACCTGAATTACAAGGTCAGTGACATGATTCAGCACCCATTGACCGTCCTGCCCCGGCACACCAACGGCGTGAAGTTCATAGCCTTGGATGCAGCAGGTGCAGAACTGCTCAACGAAACGTTCTTCTCCGTCGGCGGCGGTTTCATTGTCCGCGAAGGCACCGAAGAACGTATCGAGAAGAATATCGAAAAGAAGGTCAAGCAGCAGCCGTATCCCTTTACTACTGCTGCGCGACTGATGGAACATACGCAGGATACCGGCAAGTCGATTGCCGAGATCATGATGGCCAATGAGGAGACCTTCCGTACCCGGGAGGAAATCCGTTCCGGCCTCGTCCACATCTACGAGGTGATGGAACAGTGCAAGGACGCATCGCTCGAACGCACCGGCGTGCTTCCCGGAGGATTGAAGGTTCGCCGCCGCGCACCAGAATGGCACGAACGCTTGCGCAAGGAAGACAAGGACCGCGATCCGGTCTACTGGCAGGAATGGATCAACCTCGTGGCGCTGGCCGTCAATGAAGAAAACGCTTCGGGCGGTCGCGTCGTGACGGCTCCAACCAACGGTGCCGCGGGCATCATCCCTGCCGTCCTGTTCTACGCAACCCACTACGCACCAGGGGCCAAGTACTGGAACGAAGAGGAAAAGAACGACGCCGTGGTTCGCTTCCTGCTCACCGCCGGTGCCGTTGGCGTGCTGTACAAGGAACAGGCCTCGATCTCCGGTGCCGAGGTCGGCTGCCAGGGCGAAGTTGGTTCGGCTTCGTCGATGGCGGCCGGTGGGCTAGCCGAAATTCTTGGCGGTACCCCAGCCCAGGTTGAAAATGCCGCGGAGATTGCCATGGAACATAACCTTGGACTCACCTGCGACCCGATCGGCGGCCTCGTGCAGATTCCATGCATTGAACGCAACGCGATTGCCGCTTCCAAGGCGGTGAACGCGGCCAAGATGGCGTTGATGGGCGACGGCGAACACCACGTCACCTTGGACGAAGTCATCATCACCATGCGCGAGACGGGCAAGGATATGAGCGACAAGTACAAGGAAACCGCAATGGGCGGCCTGGCCGTCAACGTGGTTGAATGCTAATTCAGCACCCCGAAAAAGCGTGCGGCGGGCTCTTGCCCGCCGCACGCTTTTTTCATCTGACGGATGTGATCTTGTCGCCTACGTGGCAACTATTGCCCAAGATGATGATAGAACTAAGGAGAAGGTTCTCGGGCGTACACCCGAACGGATTCCAGGAGGTGAGCTGCATGGACGACGGTTCTAGTCGATCTATGTCCACGCGACCTCCGCATTTCAGCCGCTGAGCTACACGACAATTCCTGTGCAGCGGTGAGTGAGCTTTGGAGAGCCGCGCTTCAAATCCCTCCTCCACGCATGATTCCCGCCAACGATCACTGATGGACTTTTCACCTAGATTTCGCTAGGTGAACGCCTGCCGGTGATTCGCCCGCACCTCTGGAATGATGCGCCAATACACCGTTTGGGCTGATGACCTTGCACATTTCCAAAGAAGTAGACTTCTCTACTATTTCAACGCTGATCCAGGAGCATCTCGGCTCACCGGATTTCAACGAGCTTGCCTTCCTGCTGCGCGGGCTGAGCTTGCAGCAAACCCTCCAGCAGCTGCACCGGCTGCCGGCCAAAGACATGGCAATCGTCTACCGGCTGCTCGCCAAGGATCAAGCCCTTGGTGTTTTCCAACGCCTGGATCCTGCCATCCAGGCCGAACTGATTGGCAGCTTGCAGCAGGACGCGGTCAGCGAAACCTTTGCCGGGATGGCAACCGATGATCGCGTGGCGCTGCTCGATGAACTACCGGCGCAGCTTGCGGCGAAACTGCTGCGAGGCCTAGCCCCGGAGCAGCGCGAGGCGGTCAACGTCCTGCTCGGGTATCGCGCTGGGGTGGTGGGGCACCTGATGAATCCTTACTTTGTCACGACCCGCCCAGAGCTGAGCGTTGCCGAAAGCCTGCAACGGGTACGAGGCCAATTGGATAGTGCAGAGAGTATCTACACGCTGGTAGTGACCGATGAAACGCGTCGCTTGCTCGGGGTAGTTTCACTGCGCGCACTGATGGCCGCCGACGAAGAACAGCGGGTATCGGAGCTGCTCACCGTTGGCGCCGGTCTGCACGCCGAGCAGCCCGCAACCGAGGCGGCTCGCCAAGTGGTGCTTAGCAAGGAACTGCTGATCCCGGTGGTGGATTCCGAGCAGCGGGTCGTCGGAGTCTTTAGCTCCACCGACGCGATCTCGATTCTCGCCGCAGCCGATGAGGAACGCGCTGCGCGCGGTTCCGGTGCCGAACCTCTGCGGCGTCCCTACCTGAGCACCGCGGTGGGTTCTCTGGTAAAAAGCCGCATTGTATGGCTGCTGGTGCTTGCCGTCGGGGCAAGCCTCACGGTCCAGGTGCTTTCGAGTTTCGAAGAAACCCTCGAGTCGATGGTGGTGCTCAGCTTATTCATTCCACTGATCGTCGGCATCGGCGGCAACACCGGAAACCAGGCGGCGACCACGGTCACCCGAGCAATTGCGATGGGCGATGTTCGCGTCGGGGACCTCGGGCGGGTCATGCTGCGTGAGCTCTGTGTGGGGCTCATCCTCGGATTATGCCTGGGAACCCTCGGATTTGCGCTGGCCGGATTCATCTTCGGCGGATCCATTGCGCTGATTATCGGGATCACGCTGGTGGCACTGTGCACGATAGCGGCAGGAGTCGGCGGCATCATGCCGATTATCGGCAAATGGCTGAAAGTCGATCCTGCGGTCTTCTCGAATCCATTCATCTCAACTTTTGTGGATGCCGCCGGGCTGATCGTGTACTTCAGCGTGGCAGTTGCCGTACTCGCAAACTAGCATGCCCCAGCTCATGGCAACTTGCCTGTTGGAATAATATCCCGGGCTACAGCGTCACACTAGATATGCCTCTAAGTAAATTGTTCACCCCAGTCACCATCCCTACGCGCAGCGGAGCGGGCCTGATGCTGCGCAACCGGGTCGTGCTGCCACCTATGTGCCAATACGCCGTTGACAAGACAGACGGCGTGCCCACGGACTGGCAGCTAGTTCACCTCGGCTCGATGGCCCATGGCGGTTTTTCGCTGATCGTCACCGAAGCTTCGGCGGTGGTACCCGAAGGCCGGATCTCGGATCGTGACGCCGGAATCTGGAACGAGGAGCAGGTCCAATCATGGGCACGCGTCAACGAATACGTGCACGCGCACGGTGCCGCAACGGCCATCCAGCTGGCCCACGCCGGGGCGAAGGCCTCGACCTATGGCTGGCTCCAGGAGCTCGAAGCAGAGCAGAAGACCGGAAGCCTCGCCGCGTCCGAGGGAGGGTGGGACACCGTCACCTCCACGCCGAGCGAAATTTACGGTCTGAAACCAGCGAGCGGAATGACTCAAGAGCAGATCGCCGACTCCGTCCAAGCCTGGGCCGCGGCGGCGGAGCGTGCCGATGCTGCAGGTTTTGACATGATACAAATCCATGCGGCCCATGGATACTTGATTCACCAGTTCCTCTCGCCATTGTCGAATAAGCGAACCGATGAGTATGGCGGAAGCTGGGAAAACCGCACACGCTACCTTCGCGAGATCGTGCATGCGGTCGCGGCCCGCTGGCCCGAGAACAAGGCCCTGGGCATTCGCTTCTCTGGAGACGATTGGGTCGAAGCCGGCTGGCGCATCGCCGACACCATTAAATTGGCCGAGGAGCTCTACGCGGCAGGAGTGCGGGCCTTTGACCTTTCCAGCGCCGGAATCGGTGCCTTCCATGGCCCCAGTGGTCCCGGATACCAAGTCCCATTGGCCCAGGCGGTTAAGCAGGCACTGCCAGATGACGCCTTTGTGACCGCCGTGGGCGGAATTACCGAAGCCCATCAGGCCGAGCAGATATTGGTGACCGGACAGGCCGACGGCGTATGCATCGGACGGGCGGCATTGGGCGACCCGCAGTGGCCAAACCGCGCCGCGCAGGTCTTGGGGGCCAGTAAGTCGCACCCCTCGCATTACTGGCGTGGACGCTGGTAAAAAACTTAGGTCGGGTGGCTATTTGGGCTTTGCCCATGCGATCTTTTCGCTTTGCTCTTCCAGCTATCGACGCGCGGTGTTAGGTTAGTCACACGGAGCTAGTCGCACGGCGGCCAGGGGTCGCGTGCGGAAGGGAGTCAGCATGGCACTACGCGCGGATTCTAATGGAATCGACGCTTCGCTTTATCGGGAAAATGGTTCGTGGTGCACCGCTTTGGTGGATGCATCATTGGGAACCACCGCGGCGCACGAAGCAGCTGACCGATTGCCGGGGGAAGTGGCCAAACTACTGAAAAGCCAGCAGGCCAGCTCCAATGATATTGAAGCTGTGACCGGGGCTTTGGAACCGGCGAAGGGGCTTCGTGCACCGGTAGCTCGATTCATCGCAGTCCATGACGGGACGGTGGTACTCAACGAACTCATTCCCGGATTGAAGGTCGAATCCGCCGCCGTGGATGCGGGGCCATTTCCGAATTTCACCGCCCTAGCCAGGGCGCGGGGTGGGGCATTTTCCTATCTTGTGGCCGAGGTCGGGCGCGATGGCGGAGAGGTGCACCTGTACAACACCACGTCCCCGGAGCGAGTGGGCAGCCGCGGGATCGTGGGCTCACCGGAAGAAACCCACCATGCACGCAAGGTGCCAGGCGAGTATGACCAGCCGAAGAATCAGTCCGCGGCCGATGAGATGGCGCGACGCAACGCCGAGGAAGTTGCGGAACTGATCACCGAAATGTGCAAGGACACCTATATCAGGCTCATTGTGCTTTCCGGTGACGTGAAATCGCGAGAGGCCATCGCTGGGATGCTTCCGGTGGCGCTCAAGCCGTATGTCGAGGTCTTGGATGCGCACACGCGCACCGGCGGCGCGGATACCAAGCAGGTTGATGACCGCATTTCGCAGTTAGTCTCCGATACGCACGCCGAAGCGATAGCGGAGCTTGAGCAGCGGGTGTCGGCTCAGGCTGGCAACGGTCGCGCGCAACTGGCCGTAGGCCTCGCCGAGGTGGTGACAGCGCTTCAATCCGCTCAGGCAGAAGTGGTGCTCGTTGGACAGTATCAAGATGAACACACCCTGCGGGCGCTATCCGCCGAACCTTGGGTGGCCCATGAAGAGGGCGATGATCATTCGGACCTGGTCATGGGGCAGTGGCCGGCTCCAGAGGTGCTGCTTCGAGCGACGGCGTTGACGGATGCCACAATCCGTTACGTTCCCGACTCGATTCTTCCCGATGGCGTGGGCATCGCAGCCTTGCTGCGCTGGGCCAAGTCCTAAAACCGAGAAAGCTTCGCCGGTGAGAGCGCATGATGCGTGCTCACCGGCGAAGCTTTTTAGCGCCACCCTAGCTACGGGTTAGGTGCGTTATGGTCGTGGGGGTTCGCGTCCGGCTGGCTGGGATTGGGGTAGCCTTCCAGCGGTGGCTGCGCCGGAGGGTAGGCCGAACCGCTCTGCGGGGCGGGCGGAGCCCAATACGCCGGTGCCGGCGGAACCGCAGGATAGGCCGCCGGCCAAGGCTGCAACAGCTGTGGGGCACGGCGCTGCGGTGCCGGCCCGGCCGTTCTCTCGATATGCCGCCGCTTGGCCACCCAAAGCAGGATGTAGGTCACCAGCGCGGTGAATCCTATCGAAGTAAGCAGGCTAGAGAGCGACGATTGCGTGGCGTTGATATCGACCGCTCCGACGGCGGCCAGCAGGAACAAGCCCACATTGTTGATCACGTGTATTGCGATGGCCGCTTCCAAGCCGCCGGTGCGCCAGGTGAGGAATCCTGCGGCTATGGCGAAGAACGCCACATCAAGCAGCCCGTAAATATCGTATAAGTGGCCAAAGGTGAATAGCGGCACCGGAAGCAATATCGCGAACAACGGGTGTTTAAGCCAGCTGCCAATGGTTTGCATGAGCATCCCGCGGAATACGATTTCCTCCGCCGCTGCCTGGAACGGCACCAGCAGCACCACGAGCAAGGCGAAGAAGAGCGGATTCGCGGGGAGGTTCTCTGCGGGGACATTCGTCGGAGCCACGAGGCCGGCGGCCTCGATGCCTAAACTAATCCCAAAATAAATTGCGTAGAGCACGACCGCGATCCCGGTGCACAGGCCCAGCCATTTCCAGCGAATCCTGCCGGCCACGGAGATCAAGAGCCCCAGTGGTTTGGGGCCGAGCAGCAGGTAGGCGAAATACGCTACCGGGATCAATACGATCAGCGAGAGCATGGTGAAGAGGAAGACCGCAGGGTCGGCCATGTTCATGCTGTCGAAAGCCATCATCACCGGATCGGTCGGCTCGTCAAGCCGCGTCCCCAGCGAGCTGAAGAGCACGATCATGAGGCCTATGAGCAAGATGACAATTGCCACCAGGTAGAAACCCGTGGCCGTTCCCAGCAATGCCAACGGGCGCCACCACGCATATTTCGGATCCCGGCGCATCAGACGATGGAACTCGTATCGAGGTTCATCGGCGCTTGCTGCATTGGGTGTAGGCCCATTTATCTCTGGCTTGCTCATAATACAATTTTCGCCCCGAACAGGTTCTTTAGGTATGAACCTTGCGGAGGATTTGTTGGATCATCCTTTAGGGGTGTTCATTACCGGGTGTACAGGTTGGCTGACTAGACTTGGGCGCGACGAGTTCTGAAAATTCCTTTGAGGAGTACACCGCACGTGGGGCATCACCATCACGATCAGCCGATTTTGCAAGACCCGAGCCGCAGGCGCCGCGCTTCAATCATTCTGTGGGCCCTGCTCGCCCCCGTCGGGGCGCTCGCTTTGATCATGGTCATCGCGCTCTGGCCGCAGGGCAACTATGATCGCTTTGCCCTGAATGGCGCAATGGAGACAACCGGTGGCGCGAGCATGCAAGTCGGCACCGTGACCAGATCGGCGATTGAGGACTGCCCCTCGAGCATCGGGCTTGAAGATGTCGGAGGCAAGACGCTGGAATGCAACGTCACCTACCTGATGCCAGATAGTGGCGGCGCCGAAATTCAGCTGGAGATTCCGCCGGAGACGCTGCATTCCCGCGAAGCGCGTTCCGGTGACCAGATTCGATATTTGGACCTGTCAAGCGTTGACTCGGGCAGCGGCAGCCCCTATGTCTTTGTGGATTTCGTGCGCACCTTGCCGATGGCCCTGCTGGCGGTGGCTTATGGCCTGGTGGTGGTACTGGTAGCTGGCTGGCGTGGTGCTCGCGCGGTCATTGGGCTCGTTGGCGGCATCGCGTTCATGATCATCTTCATGGTGCCGGCGTTGTTGGAGGGCGGGAATCCCGTGCTGATTGCGCTGACGGGTTCGACCGCGATCATGTTCGTGGCGTTGTATTTCGCCCATGGGCTCAACGCGAAAACGTCCACCGCACTGCTCGGAACGCTCTTTGGCTTGGCGGTGACAGCCGGTTTGGCGGTGTGGCTGACCGACGCCGCGGCGCTCACCGGCGCCAATGATGAACATGCGATGACGCTCTCCACCGTGGTGCCGCAAATATCCCTGCCCGGCCTGCTGATCTGTGGCCTGCTGGTGGGCGGCATGGGTGTGTTGAACGACGTCACCATCACCCAGTCCGCAACGGTCTGGGAGTTGGCGGAGACCGCTCCGCATGCTTCGGCCAGGGAGTTGTTCTTCAAGGGCATGCGCATCGGTCGCGACCATATCGCCTCGACCGTGTATACGATTGCCTTCGCCTATGCCGGTGCGGCACTGACGATCTTGGCCATCGCGGCATTGAGCGATCAAAGCTTCGGGACCACCCTGAGCTCGGGCTCGATGGCGGAGGAAGTCATCCGAATCCTCATAGGCTCCATCGGCTTGGTCCTCGCGATCCCGGTCACCACGGCTATCGCCGTGGTTGTCGTGAAGGCGACTGGTACCGGCGGTGCACACGGTAAAAGCAGTGTGCCGCTCGGACGGCGAGCAGCGCTAAGTGCGAATGGTTCTCAAAACTAATGTAGAATAGTTCTCAATAGCGTGATGGGTGAATGGAGACTAATAGATGAAAAACCGTGGAATGCTGGCCTCATTGGTGACGATCCCACTGACCGGCTTACTGCTGGCAGGATGCTCGGCAAATACAACCGCCGAGGCGCAGGGCACCGAGGAGCCAGCTGCCGGTGGCAAGGTTGAGGTTGTCACAACGATGAATGTGTACGGGCAGATTGCCCGGGCTGTCGGCGGCGAGCATGTAGAAGTCACCGAAATTATCACCTCCACGGCGCAGGATCCGCACTCTTACGAGCCAACCGCCCGGGACAAGCTCACCGTGTCCAAGGCCTCGATCGTCTTGGCCAACGGCGGCGGCTATGACCAATTCATGGACTCGCTGGTTTCCTCGTTGCCTGCCGAGCAAGCCGAACAGGTGCAACTGATCCACGCTGTGGACTCCTCTCCGGTAGCGGCAGAGCACGAAGAAGGCGAAGCGCATGCCGAGCATGAGGGCGAGGAGCATGCCGAGCATGAGCATGAGGGCGAGGAGCATGCCGAGCACGAGCATGCAGAAGAAGCAGCCGATGACCATGCTGGACATGATCACGCGGAATACAACGAACATATTTGGTATGACCTGGATTCAATGGAAGCCCTCGCAGCCAGTTTGGCTACCGAGCTTGGCGAATCCGACCCAGAAAACGCCGAGACCTTCAAAGCCAACGCTGCAAGCTTCGCGGAGGGGATCGGTGGATTGCAGGAGCAGCTCGCATCCGCGAAGCTTGGCAAGCGCAGCTACGCCATGACCGAGCCGGTGCCATTCCATCTGCTCGAGGATGCAGGAATGGAAAATAAGACTCCCGCTGGACTGAGCGAAGCCGTCGAAGCCGGCGAAGGGATCGCGCCTCTGACGCTCAAGTCATTGAGCGACACACTGGATGCAGGCGAACTGGATGTGCTGGCTTATAACGTGCAGACCGAAGGGCCTGAAACTACGGCACTTCGTGCGAGCGCCGAATCCGGCAAGGTGGCGGTAGTGGACTTCCGCGAAACCATCACCGACGACTCCAGCTACCTTGAATGGATGGAGAAAAATATTAGCTCCTTGGCTTCCGCGATTGGCGAGTAGTTAAAACGTAGACTAGAGGCATGTCTCTGATTACCTCCCAAGTCAATCAAGTCGCAGGCCGTGCAAGGTCAATTTTCGCTGAACGTGCGGTGCGAACGCAGATTGCCGAGGCCAAGCAAGACTTGGATAAGGCGGAGAATGTCCTCTTTTTCGCCGAGGGTCCCGGACAGTTCTACCAACTTGGGGTTTGGCTGGAAACCTTCGAACGGTTGGCGGCGCAGGGGCAATCTGCCGGCGTAGTGGTCATGGATGCATTGACTGCCCGCGAAGTGCTCAAGGTCAGCAAATTGCCGGTCTACTTCACGCGGTCCATTGAGCAGATCGAGCGAAAGCTTACCGAGTTGGGAACCAGGACCATTTGCTACGTGAATAATTCACAGCGCAATTTCACCATGCTCCGTTTTAATGGACCGGCGCATATTCACCTGAACCACGGGGAGAGCGAAAAGGCCTCCATGGTTTCAAACCAGCTCAAGGCCTATGACTATGCCTGCGTTGCCGGCCCGGCCGCCGTGGCACGTATTTCCGAGTCAATAGCTCGTTTCGATATCAAGCACCTGGTGCAGATAGGCCGACCGCAACTGGACGCGTTGACTCCTGAAAGCCCGTCGACAAAAATTCGAGTGCTCTACGCGCCGACGTGGGAGGGCGACTCGGAGGCGATGGATTATTCCTCGGTGGTGCGGTTGGGTGAAAGCATCCTGACCCAGTTCGAGGGCGACCGCCGCTTCGAGGTGCGATTCCGTCCACATCCCAAAACCGGTGACAATTCTGCAGCGACCAAACGCGAAATCGCGGCGCTACGCACCCGATTTGCCGCGGAACTTGATCCGCTGGCCGACCCGGGACAGTCATTGGTTTGGGCAGACGTCGCGATCTGCGACACCTCGGCGATGGCCTACGACGCGGTGGCGTTAAACGTTCCGCTGTTCCTGACCGGAAAACGCCCCTCGCAATTGCGTGATCGCCTACCGCAGGAGCAGCTATTGGGCTCGGCAAACGGGCTGGCGCAGCGTGTGGCCGAACTGGCCAAGGCCGGCGTATCTGGGCGACAAAAGCAACTGGCCCAGTATTTCTTCGCCACCACCTCTCCGGGAGACGCTACGAAAAAGTTGGGCCAGTTGCTGGGTTCCGTCTAGCGCTGCAGAAACACGGTATTCTGCCATTCGCGGTGAGTATCCGTGTCGTGCGAGATCAACACATGCTTGACGTTGGTGTATTCATCAAATGAATACTGGCTCATGTCCTTGCCCATGCCGGAGGACTTGTAGCCGCCGTGAGGCATCTCGGAGACGATGATGATGTGTTCATTGATCCACACGCATCCGGCCTGAATCTGCGCACTGGCACGCATGGCCCGGTTAAGGTCCTTAGTCCAAGCGCTGGCAGCCAGGCCGTACGGAGTATCGTTGGCTAGCTCGATCGCTTCCTCATCGGTTTCGAAAGGCAAGGCCACCAGCACCGGGCCAAAGACCTCGTGCTGTACGATCTCGGAATCTTGGCTGGCCCCAACAAGCAGCGTAGGACGATAGAAGTTCCCCGGGCCTTCGAGCCGGCGTCCACCGGCCAGGACGCTGGCACCGGAGCCAACCGCGCGCTGCACCATCGAGGAGACCTTCTGCAGATGGGCCGCGCTGATCAGTGCTCCCATATCGGTGTTCGGATCCTGCGGGTCACCGACCACCATGGCGTCCATCAGCTGGGCAACCCGCCGGGTGAATTTCTCGAATACCGACGAATGCACATAGGCGCGCGTGGCGGCGGTGCAGTCCTGCCCCGCATTGATCGTTGAACCGGCAACCGCCCCATGGGCTGCCGCCTCGATGTCCGCGTCGTCGAAGACCACAAATGGAGCCTTGCCACCGAGCTCCAGATGCACACGCTTTCCGGTCTCGGCCGCCATCGTCATGACCTTCTGGCCGACTTGGGTGGAACCGGTAAAGGAAGTCATGCGAACCTGCTTGTGCCTGACCAATGCCTCACCGACGCTTGCGCCGCTGCCAACCACAACGTTGATCACGCCGTCGGGCAGACCCGCATCCTTGGCGGCCTGAGCGAAGAGCAGGCTTGTTCCGGGAGTTAGCTCGCTGGGTTTGAGCACGATGGTGTTTCCGGCGGCGATGGCCGGCAGCACTTTCCAAGCGGCCATCTGCAAGGGGTAGTTCCACGGCGAGATAGAGCCAACCACGCCGATGGGCTCCCGGCGAATCATCGAGGTCGTATTACCCGCGTAATCTCCGGAAGCCAGACCCTGCAGGTTGCGTGCGGCTCCAGCAAAGAAGTTCACGTTGTCGATCGAACCGGGCACATCAAACTCGGTGGACATGCGCATGCTCTTGCCGGTCTGCGCGGTCTCCACTTCGGCCAGTACCTGTGCGTGGGATTGCAGCTCGCGGGCCAGCGCCAACAGATGATCGGACCGCTCCCCGGGGGTGAGGGCCGACCAGATCTCGAAGGCCTTCGCCGCCGCCTGGACCGCTTCGTCTACCTCGGCCACGCTCGCAGTATCAACTTCTTCGAGTTGCTCTCCGGTCGCCGGATTGATTCGAATAAGTAGCTCACCGGTACCGTGGCGCCAGGAGCCGTTGATGAATTGGTGTCCTTGTGAAAAATTGAAACCTGACATGTTCTATCGTTCCTTGGATTTGTGGATTCTTTGCGGGCTAGAGACTCAGATAGATCTTGCGCAGAGTTTTCGTGACGCGCCATTCGGTATGCATCTGGGCGTGCAGCCGCACCAGGGCACCGGGGAATAGCTCAATTTCTTGCGCGGCGAAACCCGCGCTCTGCGCAATCTTGATATTTCCGGACCCGGAAAGCACCACGAAGTATTCGTCCGCTTCGATGTCGCGCATTGCGCCGATCGACATCTCCCAGATCCCGATGGACGTCCCGGCCAGGTCACCGACCTCGTGCACGGCGGTGCGGGTGCCGGCCGCGTCTAGTTCCAGATGCTGCGGAATTGGTTCGGCCGCTAGCGGGATGCTGGCAGCGTCAACGAGGGTGGCTAGCGGTCTGTTTTCATCTGCCATTAGGAATCGAAGCCCATGCCGATCTTGTCCATGACCTTGAGGAAGGCCGGCCGTTTACCCTCATTGCGATCGGCGCTGATCAGCTGACTGGTCATGAGCTTAACCCCGACATACGCGGCGGGTTCCGGAGGGAAGGGAATCGGCTTGGTGCGAACCATTTCCAGCTCGGTGAGCTCGGTCTTTTCGCCCGAGAGCAGATCCAACATGACCTTCGCACCGAATCTTGTGGCGCCGACACCGAGTCCGGTGAATCCTGCGCAGTAGGCCACCTTGCCGCCGTGAGCCAGGTCAAAGAAGGAGAAGAAGCGTGAGCAGGTATCGATTGCCCCGCCCCAGGCGTGGGAGAACTTCACGTCCTTCAGCTGCGGGAAGTTTCCGAAAAAATGGGCTGCGAGCTTCTCGAATGTGGAGTTATTGGTGTCGTAGCTCGAGCGGACTTTGCCACCGAAATGGTAAATGGCATCGTAGCCCCCGTAGAGGATCCGGCAGTTGCCATTTTCATCTACGGTCGGTCTGGCGTAGTGGAATCTATTGTTCAGATCGGCCAGCCCGACTGGCTCTTTCCAACCCAGCGAACGGTGTTGCTCTTCGGTCAGCGGTTCGGTCATCAACGCGTAATCGTAGACGGGGATGACCCTTGCCCGGTGACGTTTGAGCAAGGAGGGGAAGACGTTGGTGGCTAAGGCCACGCGCTGGGCCCGAATGCGCCCGGCTGCCGTCAATACGAGTATTTGCCCATTGTCCTCTTTCAGCTCGGCAGCGTGGGTGTGCTCGTAGATGCGCACTCCCAGCTCCCGGCAGACCCGGGCCAGTTCCCAAGCGAGTTTTGCTGGGTGCACCAGCGCCGTGGACGTTCGATCCAAGGAGCCCGCGAGGAAATCCGGGGAGTTGATGACTTCCTTGACTTGTTGGCCATCGAGATATTCGGTGCCTTCGGACTCGGCCGCTTCGGCAACCCAAGGGACCTGATGCGGCTCGGTGGCCACTTCGAGTACGCCAGCACGAGTGAACTCCACATCCATGCCATAGCGCTCGACGGTGGCTTGGAACTCATCGAGGTTTTGAGTTCCCAGCTTGCCGAGCAGAGCATTTTCCCGAGGCAAGTGGTTTTCGCCGTTGGCCTCACCGTGTACTAGTGAGGCTTCGCAGAAACCGCCATTGCGCCCCGAAGCAGCCCAGCCGATGCGTTGCCCTTCGATGAGGACCACATCCCGGTGGGGGTCTCGTTCTTTAGCTTGAAGCGCCGTCCAGAGACCGGTATATCCACCGCCGACAACGAGCAGGTCTGCCTCGATCGAACCGTCTAAAGCGTGCGTTGCATCGGGGCGGTGCTCGTTATCAAGCCAGTATGAGGTGTGCTTGGCACCGGACAGGGATTCTTTGATGTGCCCGGCCGCGGCATTTGCTTCGTGCCGGTCAAAGGTAAGGGGCAAATTCGTGCTCATTATTGGTCCTCGAGTCGTATCAGTGTGAAGTTTGCTGTGTTGGGCTACGACAGGGGAACCACGAGCGGGCACAGGATGGCAGCGGGGATCTGGTCCCCAGGGATTGCAGGCATGACGGATGCCGATTGCCGAAGGGCAGGATCGCGTTTTGCGGCAATGCGGTGCGCGGCATGATTCGATAGCCATTGGCTGGCCACGGATATCCCTCTTCTCGGAGTGCTTGCCTCGCAGTGAACGTCATTCATTACTTATCTAAGCCCGGTTTCTCGGGCAGGTCAAGGGAAAATTCAATTCTCTGTGCAGCGAAATGATGACATGAAACGGCTGAGGACCAGATCCATGATCTGATCCTCAGCGATTAATTTGCCGCGTATTGCGGTTTTGGCGTCCGACTTCGTGAACGGTTGAGTAACACGGCCGCGAAGAACATCAGCAGGAGCTCGGCGACTCCCACCACGAGCATTGGCACGGCGTGGGCAACATGTTCAGGCGCGGCGCCTGATGAGTGATGGGCGGCGCCTCCGGGGAGTCCTAGCACCATGATGATGTGCGCCAGCCCCATCAACGCGCTCATCAGCATCAGCGCCTGCGGTGACTCGCCTTTCGCCACCGCCAGCGCGCATTTTATGCACCATGCGGTCATGAGGAGCAGCACCAAGGACCAGCCAAGGTCATGCGGCGCCGCGATGAGCAGCACCAGATGGGTAGCTGACATGATGAGGGTCGCGGCCACCAGGACCCGGAGAGCCGCCGGCACGGGATTAGCTGTTCGTGGAGCAGCATCCACCGGCGGAGTCCGATGCGGTTGAGCAGCAACCGTGCTTGGCTGGTTCCGGGACGTCTAGTGCCGGTGAACGGTCAAAGAACCCTTCGGGGCGGATCTTGAATCCAACGGTGTCCACCGGCATGATTGGCCAGTCTTCGGTGCGTGGGAAATGGGTCAGCGCAAAGGTGTGCCAGAGGCTCACCGCCTCGCCGTCAATGTTCTTATCTTCCTCTATCCAAGAACCAATGCCGGCAACTCCCGGGTTCTGGTTGACGAAATCTCCGGTGGGGTAGCGCTGTGCCGCATTGCGCTGGGTAACCCAAAGGGCCTTGGAGGCAAATTCGGCACGCTTCTGCACCGAGGAGCCCTCGGCGGCAAGCAAGGTCGGCAGCCCCTGCGGCATGAGCTTGTAGCCTACCGGCTTGCCGAGGTAATTCTTCGACTCGGGATTGGTCACTACCCATGAACGTCCCGCGGCCATATTCGCATCGCGGACCGCTTGCTGCTCGGTGGCCAGCACGGTGTGCGAACGGCTGAAGGCGTTGCCGCGCGGGTTCTCTGCGCTGATCGGCAGGCGGACGGCTTCCTCCTCGATGACCTGGCTGGGGCCGCCGTCGAGGGCGAAATCGAGGCGGGCGCCGAAGATGTGCTGGTGGAATGGTGCCCCTAGTCCCGGTGCCATTTCGGAGGCGAAGCGCTCATCGAGCATGGCGGAGGTGAAGACGACGCCGGTGGCCTTGGCCTCGAACTCGATGGTGCCGTCCAGGTAGAGGTACCAGTAGAAGCCGTAGTCGTAGTTGCCCACGGTGGTGAAGAAGCTGATCACCAGGCGACGGTTGCGCCGGGTGTACTTGACCCCCGACCAATCATCGGAGTGCTTTGCGAGAATCGAGGCATCCTCCTCGTGCATGCAAATTCCGTTGGTAATTGTTTGGGCCTCGCCGTTGGCGTCGGTGATCACCGGGGAGATGTAGTGGATCTCGCCGAGGCAGTCACAACCCAGTTCCAGCGAGTTGGCGAATCGGCCCACCAGGTATTCGCCGGTATCAAAATAGTTCTGCCAGCTGCGCACCGGAGAAGGGTCGCCGTAGGGGACCACCATTTCGGCGATGGAAGCGCGATCCAGGATGCGGCGGCGCTGCTCCTGGTCGTCAAAGGCGATGTTGTAGAGCACTAGGCCTTCGCGCATATCGAAGCCGATATCCAGCGACCATTTCTCCCACTCGACGTGGTTTCCCTCGGTTACCGTGAAGCTTGCGCCCTCGGGCTGCGTGATTTCGATCGGTCGTTGGGTGGTGCGGACCGGACCGGTGAGTTCCGGATCCGTGTAGTTTCCATGTGTTTCCGGCACCGGAACGATACCAAAATCCAGGAGCTGGTCCACGGTGCCGGCGATGGTGTCGAGGTAGACCACGAGCCCATCCACCGGGTGGGCCCAGGCGGAATCTTCGGCAAAGTCCTGGCGGAAGGCCAGGCCGCGCAGGATCCGGCGTCCGGATTCCTGCGGGTACTCGAAGACGCCGGCGGATAATGGCGCGACCCGAACCTGCTCGGGCTTCAGATTTCTTTTGGCTAGGGCCGCGGCCCACTCCTCGCTCTTGGCCAAGATTGCTTCGACCATTTCGAATTCTTCCACGAGCACCGGCAGCTGGCCGGTGGCCCCTGGATCCAGCTCCACGAGCGTTTCAATCTTCCCAGTGGAGAGGTCAAGGACTACATCCTTCGGCTCATTCTCCAGCCGGTCCATCAGCATGGCGCGGACCCTGCGCCCAGGGGCCTGCGGGTTTGGATCTTCAAGTCCCATGTAGGCAATGCGGGTGTTCTGTCCGTAAATCCCCGCGGTCACCAAGATCTTCTTGGCCGCGGCAATTTCTTCTGCAGAAAGCAGGGAGAAGTTAGTTTTTGTATCTTGCATGACAAACGCATCCTTTGGATTGATGTGAGTCGAACCACTTTTTATTCTCTGCTTGTAGAGAATACGGAAAATGGCGACTCGTGGCAATAGCGCGCCGAAGAAAACTTGTCTTAGCTAGGCTGGGTGCATGCCAAGAATTGTTGACCACAACCAGCGGCGCCGCGAGATTGTCGAAGTCACCTGGCGCTTTATTGCCAGGCAAGGCTTCGACAAGCTGAACCTGCGCGACCTGTCCGCCGCGGCTGGCTATGCCAACGGTGGATTGAAAACCTATTTTCCGAACCGTGACGCGATTCTGGTTGCGACATTCAATTACGTTGCCGACTCAACCAGCCGACGCATTGCCGAAAAGACCGCGACGCTCAAGGGCGTAGACGCGATTCGCGCCTTTGCGCTAGAGGTGCTCCCCTTGGATGAGGAGCGTCGGGACGAGGGGCGTGTTGCCGTGCATTTCTGGCATCTGGCACTCGGCGAGCCGGATTTGGCTGAGGTGAATGCGGTGGCGATGGATCGCTGGCGCACCATGCTGGACGGCTGGCTGGTCGATATCTTGGGTGATGGGCACCCGGGTGCGATGGTGGCACGTGACTCGCTGCTCAACTTCATGCTTGGTGCGCAGGGTGCGAGCGTGCTCGACGCCCGGACGAATACCGCTCAATCGCTGGTTGAGCAGCTCGAATACCAGCTGCGTGCGCTCGTGGCCCCGCCGCGATAAATATTCTTTATTCTCCGCCTGAAGAATAAAGGTGACTTTGGAGTAGAACTGCCGTACCCTCAAACGTGATGCCCGACACAACAGGGGTGCGTTCCAGAGAGGTCTCGATGTATCAGATTCAACATGTTGACTCGTTCAGCGCATGGTCCAGGCTGATCTCTGATGCCTTCGTGCAATTACGCAGCGAGCAGGTAACCGCCGGTCACTTCTCGGCCAGCCTCGGGGTCAATATGCTCGGCAACATCGGACTGATGCGAGTGAATTCCAAGGCGCACACCGTCTTGCGTACCGAGGACCTGACCTCCACCGGAGACGGGGAATTCTACAAAGTCTCTTATCAGCTCGCCGGGCACGGCCTGTTGATTCAAGATGGACGCGAAACCGTTTTAGCCCCCGGAGACTTGGCAATCTACGATACTCAGCGGCCCTACACGCTGAGCTTTGACCAGGCGGCCTCACTGATGGTGGTGCTCATTCCGCATCATCAGTTTCGGCTCTCGCGCCACCAGGTCGGCGAAATCACCGCTACTCGAATGGAAGCCGGGCATCCGCTCACCGGAACTGTTACGCCGCTGTTGCGGCATTTGGGCGAAAACCTGGCACAGTGGGATCGATATGGTGGCGCGGGGCTTGCCCGCAATACCGTGGATCTGCTGGCGACCTCGCTGGGCGGTGTGCTATCCCATGCCCATGCGGTGGACCCACGGATTGCCCAGCGCGAACGCATTATCGAATTCATAGAGCAGCGCCTGGACGCTCCGGAGCTAACGCCCGCTTATATTGCAGAAGCCCACTTCATCTCGGTGCGAACCCTGCATGCTCTCTTCGCGGAGGAGCCACGCAGCGTTGCCGCCCTCATCCGGCATTATCGGATGAAATACGCTGCCGAGCTTTTGAGCGACCCATTGCTGGCACAGGTGTCGGTCCAGAGCGTCGGCACGCGCGTAGGCATCGTCGATGCACCCGGATTCACCAGAGCCTTCGCCCGCGAATACGGGCTGACTCCCGGTAAATTCAGGCTCAAGGCGTTGGCCTGAGCCATCCTATGCGCGCATGGGCAAGAGCCCTGCACGCAACGGCAACGTGAATGTGAACCCCGCCATGGATCCTTGAGATATCGATAGATTGAGTGGGGAAACCAATGGGACTCGAACAACGCACCTTATCGGTGCCAGCACTGGTAGTCATGATTATCGCGGCCAGCGCACCGCTGACGGTTGTCGCCGGCGGCGTAACGACAAACTATGCGGTGACCGGCATGGATTCGGTGCCGCTGTCATTTGTCATTCTGGGAATTATCCTGTTGATCTTCAGCATCGGCTACACCGCGATGAGCCAGCATATACCTAACGCGGGCGCCTTCTACGCGTATATCGCCGGAGGCCTGGGCCAAGCCGCCGGCGTCGGCGCGGCTATGGTCGCGGTTGTCAGCTACAACCTCATGCAGATCGGCATCTATGGGCTCTTCGGGTTCGCGGCGGCTTCCTTCGCTTCCGGCCTCTTAGGCTCCACCATCCCTTGGTGGGTTATGGCGCTAGTCGCTTGGATTCTGGTCGGTGCGCTGGGTATGAACCGGGTCGATTTCTCCGTCAAAATTCTTGGATTCGTCGTCGCGCTGGAATTCCTCGTGGTCATTGTTTATGACGCGATGACCTTCGCGGTCGCTCCGGAAGCACCAGAATTCAACGCTGCATTCAACGTCGGTGACGCGATGGCGCCGGGCATGGGCGCGGTCATGGCGTTCAGCATCGCGGCATTCATGGGGTTCGAGTCTGGAACTATCTACAACGAAGAGGTCAAGGATCCAAAGCGCACGGCCCGCAGTGCCACGCTGATTGCCGTCACGATCATCGCAGTATTCTATGCCTTCTCCGCGTGGGCCGTTGCCGTGGGCGAGGGGCAGGGAAATGTCGCCGCGGCCTCGGCAGAATTCGGACCCGATCTGATCTTCGTATTCCTCGGTGCCCATGCGCCGGGCTGGTTCGTTGACATCGCTAACCTGCTGTTCATCACCAGCCTGTTCGCCGCGCTGCTTGCCTTCCACAACGTGGTGGCACGCTACTTTTACTCCATGGGCCGCGGTGGCGCCTTGCCGAAGTTCCTCGCGAAGACCTCACGCCGAACCCACGCGCCGGTCGCCGGTTCCCAGGCCCAGTCATTGCTTGCCTTGCTGGTGATCGTGGTATTTGCGGTGGTCTCCGCCGGCAAGGACCCGATATTTATCGTCTTCACCATGTTCACTTGGATGACAAACTCCGCCGCCTTCGGGCTGGTGCTGCTGATGGCGCTGACTTCATTCGCGGTGTGCGGATACTTCGCCAGGAACCGTACGGCAGATTCGCTGCTCACCCGTGTTATCGCCCCAATTGCTGCCGGGCTGGCGCTGAGCTTTGTCTTTGTCCAGATCGTCATTAACTTCGATGTTCTGATCGGCTTGGAGGAACCAGGGGCGTTGCCCTATATCTTGCAAGCAATAGTCATTGTGCCCGGTATCCTCGGCTTCCTGCTTTCTTGGTGGGTGCGAAAGATCCGGAATAAGTCTGCTCAATCTAAAATCCATGAAACAACTCTGAACTAACCAAGGGAGATCTCAATGTCATACTCCAACGCACAGGAACTGCTGTCCGCTATTCAGCCGGCTTCCGGCGGCACCGAAATCTTTGACCCGGCCACCGGAGAGCTCGTCGGCCGGGTAGCCCAAAGCAGCGTGGCAGATTTGGACGCCGCGGTGAGCGCCGCCCGAACTGCGCAACCTGCATGGGACGCACTCGGCCACGAAGAGCGCAATCGTCTGCTGAACCTGGCCGCGGATCGCATCGAAGCCAACGCCGAGGCCTTGGCCGAGCTGCTTTCCCGGGAACAGGGCAAACCGCTAAACGGTCCCAACGCTCGCTTCGAAATTGGAGGATGCGCGGCTTGGCTGCGCGCCGCCACCGCCTATGAGGTGGAGCCGGAGGTCGTGGTGGACGACGGGGAAACCTACGCCGCCAAACACTACCGTGCCCTAGGCGTGGTCGGCGCCATTGGACCGTGGAACTGGCCGATGATGATCTCCATCTGGCAGCTGGCGCCTTCGCTGCGCATGGGCAACACCGTGGTCATGAAGCCAAGCGAATACACCCCGTTGTCGGTGCTGGCCTTGGAGCATGTCCTCAACGAGGTCTTGCCAGCGGATGTGCTGCATGTAGTGGCCGGTGGCCGTGAAGTAGGAGAGAAGCTCTCCGCCCACCCAGAGATCAATAAGATCATGTTCACCGGGTCCACCCCGACAGGAAAGGCGATCATTCGCTCTTCGGCCGACACCGTCAAGCGGCTGACCCTCGAGCTGGGTGGAAACGATGCGGGAATCGTCATGGAGGACGCCGATCCGAAGGCCATCGCCGAGGATCTGTTCTGGGGCGCATTCATCAACACCGGCCAAACCTGTGCCGCCTTGAAGCGCCTGTACGTCCCGGAATCCATCTACGCGCAGGTCTGCCAGGCCTTGACCGAGGTGGCCGCCAAGATGCCAATGGGCGTGGGCCTTGATGAAAACAACGTCCTCGGCCCGCTGCAGAATAAGGCCCAATATAAGATCGTCGCCGACCTGGTCCAGAGTGCGGTGGACTCCGGTGCGACGGTGCTGCTGGGGGCCGACCCGGACAGCGAAGCTGCCGGATACTTCTACCCAACCACCCTGGTGGCAGATATCAATCCGCAAAATCCTCTGGTCACCGAGGAGCAGTTCGGTCCGGCCTTGCCGATTGTCAAGGTTAAGAACGTGGAAGAAGCCATAACCCACGCTAACTCGTTGGAGACCGGACTGGGCGCTTCGGTCTGGGGCT
This sequence comes from Glutamicibacter sp. AOP12-B1-11, assembly GCF_052379245.1. Lineage (NCBI taxonomy): Bacteria > Bacillati > Actinomycetota > Actinomycetes > Micrococcales > Micrococcaceae > Glutamicibacter > Glutamicibacter sp. AOP12-B1-11. Next base: position 21,310 of record NZ_JBQSYL010000019.1, read on the forward strand.
CGGATCGCGAGCAGGCTCTTGCCGTAGCGGCACGGATCCAGGCCGGTACGGTCTGGATCAATTCGCACGGCACTATCGATCCGCGCATTCCGTTCGGCGGGGCCAAGCAGTCCGGCTATGGTTTGGAATTCGGGTTGGATGGGCTCAAGGCACTGGCTCAGCCGCAGCTGATCAAGGGCTGATAAAAAAGCGCAAAGGGTCCGCAACTCCGGCAAGGAGCTGCGGACCCTTTGAAGCATGGTGCCTGCCCGCTAGCCGCGCAAGACGACCTCAACCGGTTCCATGTCTTGGCCGGACTTGTACTGGCCGTTGAACAGGGCCGAGCCCTGTTCCGTCAGTGATGCCGCGAAGCGGGTTTTGACCAGACCGAAGGCATTGGACACCGCGGTTTCGACCAGCTCGGCGATGGGCAGGCGCTCGCCGTTTTCGTTGGCGACGCTGAGCAGGACCAAATCATCGTGTTCTTCGATGCGCGGTTCGATGAGGTCCAGCTTCATCATTCCGCCATGGCCCACGAAGGAGACACGGCCGTTGAAGCGCAGCTCGCCTTCGGGGGATTCGGCGTCCACGGCGACCGGGAACGCGAGGTTATTGCCAACCTGCCACACCCCGTTGGACGCTTCGATACGGCCGTCGGGAAGCGACGAAATATAGCCCACAAAGGAAGCCTTCAGGCCCCACTCGAGGTGAGGCTGGAACGGATCACCCGCCGGTGCACCATTCATACCCATCATCGTGTTCATTCCCCTTTGCGGCTTGACGTCGCGCGCGGTGCGCAAATTAGATCCGGGGATCAGTATTGCATATACATTAGCTTGAAAGAGACTACTGGCTACCTTGTTTGCGCTCGTGGTACCAAATCTCCTCGATAAATGGTTCCCCGGCCTCACGAACCTCGACGACGACGTCGCTGAACGACGTGCCGTCGGGCAGCACCAAGCTGGTGGTAGCCCAGGAACCATTCCAATAGCCCAGATCCAGGCTTGTCGGCTCGTACTTCAGCGCAATGTTCGCCTCGAGGTGCTTCATGGCGGTGAAATAGCCGCTGGCGGCGACGATCGTGCACACGATGGCAAGCAAGCCGGAGGCACCGGCAACGATCAGTTCGGTGCGTATCGAAGACTTCAAGGCATAGGTTTGCAGCCCGTCGGGCTTCCGCTGGAAGTCGCCGCGGCGGATCAGCCCGTGGATGAGCGTGGGGAAGCAGATCAGCACCAAGGTCACCGCGACACCAAAATAAACCAGTGGCCGCAGAAAATCTATCGGTTCGTATCCCAGCATCTCCATGGTCCGATCCTAGCCAAAGATACGCTAGCTGACCAGAGGTATTAAACACCAGTAGATCGTCCAATGAGTGGGGACCGGTCCCTTGTGGGCGCCGGGCAGCACGCGCCTAGATCCCCTTGCCGGGGTTGAGGATTCCCTGCGGATCGAATACCTGCCTGATGGAATGCTGCAGCCGCAGCGAACGCGACCCGATTTCTTCCTCGAGCCAATCCTGCTTGAGCAGGCCGATGCCGTGCTCGCCGGTCAGCGTGCCGCCCAAGCGTTGGGCCAGATGGAACATGTCGGCCAGTGCCGCCTTGGGCGCCCCTGAGGTGATGGACTGCCCCGGATCCACCACGATGACCGGGTGCAGATTGCCGTCTGCGGCATGGGCGATGGTGAAGATGCGCACGCCGCGCCGCTCGCCGATTTCGGCCAGGCCGGCCAGCGCCTCGGCGAGTTTGCTGCGTGGCACCCCGATGTCGCAGATCGATACCGTACCTAGCCGCTCCATGCTGGGGATCGCCTGGCGCCGTGCTTCCATCAGCTGAGCCGCCTGCGCTTCATCCTCGGCGCGGTCGATGCGCGAGGCCAGCGGCGTAATGGCCTCCACCAGTGCCTGCATTTCCAGTTCGGCGCCGAACCCGTCGGTTTGCGCCAGGAGCAGGGCGCCACCTAGCTCCCGGTGCCCGGTGCCCAGGGCGCCATCGATGGCCCAGAGGCTGGGCCCATCCATGAGTTCCAAAACCGAAGGCTGCAGCCGAGCGGAAATAATCGCCGCCGCGGCCTGCGCGGCGCGGGACTCATCGGGGAAATAGGCGGCGGCGGTCGCGGTGCGAATCGGCTTGGGGCGCAGGCGCAGCACGGCTTCCACCACAATGCCCAAGGTTCCCTCGGAGCCGATGAAGAGGGCATTCATGTCGTAGCCGGCCACGCCCTTGATGGTGCGGCGCCCGGTGCGCAGCAGCTGCCCATCGGGGAGCACCACGGTCAGGGCCAAAACCGATTCGCGGGTCACCCCGTACTTGGCGCACCACATGCCCCCGGCGTTGGTGGCAATATTTCCACCGATGGAGCAGATGGCGGTGCTTGCCGGATCCGGGGCATAGAACAGGCCGAGCTCACCGGCGGCGGCATTAACCGCCGCATTGATGACGCCGGGCTGAACCACCGCGATCTGCTCGACGGGATCGATGGAGATGATCCGATCCATTTTCGAGACGTCCAGGACCACTTCGCCGCGCCGGGCCGTTGCGCCGGCCGCCAAACCGGTTCCGGCGCCACGCGGCACAATCTTCACCCCGAACTTGCTGGCCAGCTCCATGGCCAGCACCACGTCCGCGGTGCTCCGGGCAAAAACCACGCCGTCCGCGAAGGATTCCGGGAGATATCCCGAGCGGTCGATGCTTGCCCGTTGGCAGTCTTCCGGACGTATCGAGGCCTGTGGATGCGCGTCTAATAGCTGCTTGCTGGACTGGTTGGCTTCTCCGGGGATCACTGGGACGTCCTTGGCTCGAGAGGGGGTGGGGGTGTTAAAAAGGCCCGGCGGGAGCGCATAATGCACTCCCGCCGGGCCCGATACAACTCATGGCTAGCCGGTCACGAACTTGTCGGCGACAACCAGCGCCTGCTCCAGCCGGTCCAGGGCTTCGACCAGGACATCGTCCGGGATGTTCAGCGCCGGAACCACATGCAGCCGGTTGAAGTTGGCGAAGGGCAGCAGCCCGGCAGCCTTGGCCGCGGCCACCACCTCGTTCATCTCGGGGGAGGAGCCGCCGTAGGCCGCCAGCGGCTCGCGGGTTTCACGGTTCTTGACCAACTCGATGGCCCAGAACACCCCGGCTCCGCGGACCTCGCCCACCGAGGGGTGCTGCGCGGCGAACTGCGCCAGCCGCGGGCCGATGATCTCATCGCCCAGGCGCTTGGCATTGGCCACCATGGACTCGTCCTCCATCGCGTGGATGGTAGCGACCGCCGCCGCGCAGGCCAGCGGGTGGCCCGAGTAGGTCAAGCCGCCAGGGTAGGGGCGTTCGCGGAAGGTCTCGAAGATCTCGTCGTTGATCGCCACGCCGCCCAGCGGCACGTAGCCCGAGTTCACCCCCTTGGCGAAGGTCAGCAGATCCGGGGTGACGCCCCAGTGGTTGACCGAGAACCACTGGCCGCTGCGCCCGAATCCCGCCATCACCTCGTCGGCGATGTACACGATCCCGTACTTGCGGGTCAGCTCGCGCACCCCGGCCAGGTAGCCGGCCGGCGGCATATAGATGCCGGCGGTGCCCGGAATGGATTCGAGGATCAACGCGCCGATGGTCGAGGCGCCCTCCAGGACGATGGTGTCTTCCAGGTGCTTCAGCGCCCGCTCGGTTTCCTCCGCTTCGCTGGTTGAGCCGAAGTAGGACCGGTAGGGGTAGGCGGGGAAGAAATGCACTACCCCGTCGGTGGCATGGTCCGAGGCGAAGCGCCGCGGGTCGCCGGTCGCATTGATCGCCAGCTGCGTGCCGCCGTGGTAGGAACGGTAGGCGGAGAGCACCTTGTGCTTTCCGGTGTGCAGCCGAGCCATGCGGATGGCATGCTCCACCGCGTCGGCCCCGCCGTTGGTGAAGAAGATCCGATTCAGGTCTCCCGGGGTGCGCTCGGCGATGAGCCGGGCCGCCTCGGAACGCGCATCGTTGACATGCTGCGGGGCGATGGTCGCGATCTTCGCGGCCTGCTCCTGGATGGCCGCGATCACCTTGGGGTGCTGATGGCCGATATTCGTGTTGACCAGCTGGCTGGAAATGTCGATCAGCTTCCGGCCTTCGCCATCCCAGACGTAGGAGTCCTGCGTCTTCAGAATGGTCATCGGGTTGAACGGTCCCTGCGCCTGCCACGAATGGAAGACGTGGTCGCGGTCCAGCTGGTAGGCGCGCTTGCCTGCTTCGATCTCTTCCGCCGAGATGTCGGCGGTGAGCTGTTCGGTCATGAATCTAGATCCTTCTACTCAAACCACGTGGGCACGCGGGGAAAATTAGTCGTTCTGCGGGAAGCCGAGGTTGATTCCGCCGTGGCTCGGGTCCAGCCAGCGCTTGGTGATCACCTTGTTGCGGGTGAAGAACTTGAATCCCTCCGGGCCGTAGGCATGCTGGTCGCCGAACAGCGAGGCCTTCCAGCCGCCGAAGGAGTGGTAGCCCACCGGGACCGGGATGGGCACGTTCACGCCCACCATGCCGACCTGGATTTCGTTCTCGAAGCGGCGCGCGGCGCCGCCGTCGTTGGTGAAGATCGCGGTGCCGTTGCCGTACTTCGAGGCGTTGATCAGCTCGATACCCTCGTTGAAGGTATCCACGCGGACCACCGAGAGCACCGGGCCGAAGATCTCATCGGTGTAGATGGACATGTCGGTGCCGACGTTGTCGAACAAGGTGGGGTGCAGGAAGAAGCCGTTGCCGTCCGCGTCCAGCGCCCCGGTGCGGCCGTCGACCACCAGCGAGGCGCCGGACTCGATGCCCGCCTCGATGTAGCCGGCGACCTTGTCACGGTGCTCGCCGGTGATCAGCGGGCCCATATCGCAGCCGCGGGTGCCGTCGCCCACGCGCAGGTTCTTGGCGCGCTCGGCGATCTTGGCGACCAGCTCGTCGGCGATGTTCTCCAACGCCACCACCACGCTGATCGCCATGCAGCGCTCGCCGGCCGCGCCGAAGCCGGCGTTGATGGCCATGTCCGCGGCCAGGTCCAGATCGGCGTCGGGCAGCACGAGCATGTGGTTCTTGGCGCCGCCGAAGGCCTGGACACGCTTGCCGTTGGCGGTGCCGGTGGAGTAGACGTACTGGGCAATGGGGGTGGAGCCGACGAAGGACACCGAAGCGATGCGCGGATCGTTCAGCAGCGTGTCCACGGACTCCTTGTCACCGTGCACCACATTGAGCACGCCCTCTGGCAGGCCCGCCTCGGCGAACAGTTCGGCCATCCACTGGGCCGCGGAGGGATCCTTCTCCGAAGGCTTGAGCACTACCGCGTTGCCCGAGGCGATGGCGACCGGGAAGAACCACAGCGGCACCATGGCCGGGAAGTTGAAGGGGGAGATGATGGCGGAAACGCCGACCGGCTGGCGCTGGGACTGCACGTCCACACCGGTGGAGGCGTTCTCCGAGTATTCGCCCTTGAGCAGGTAGGGGGCGTTGCAGCACAGCTCGACAACTTCCATGCCGCGGGCCACTTCACCCAGTGCGTCATCGAGCACCTTGCCGTGCTCCGCGGTGATGATGGCTGCCAGCTCGCCCTTGCGCTCGGCGAGCAGCTGGCGGAAGTTGAACATGATCGCGGTGCGGCGGGCCAGCGAAGTATCGCGCCACTTGGGGAATGCTGCGTGGGCTGCGGCGATGGCGGCTTCGGTGGTGGTCTTGGACGCCAAGGCGACTTCGCGGGCAATCTCGCCGGTGGCAGGGTTGTAGACCTTGCCGGTGCGGGTGTCGCCTTCGCCGGAGAACGGTGCGTTATTGACCCAGTGCTGCAGAGTTTCGGTCATCGTAGTCGTCATGAGAAAGTCCCTTCAAGTGCGTTCGTGGTTATCTGATTCCATCTTGCGCCACCAATATGACAAGTAACACAAGCGATGTGTCATGATTTAGGCGGAAGGTCTTACGCTTTGTAAAGGTTGACGGATGAGTGCTGAAACAACTGGTTCCCTGACCATGGCCGACGTGCTGGCGCTGAAGGTCGTGCAGAACGCCGAACCGCTGGTCCTTTCGGGGGAGAAGAACCTCGATGTGCGCCTGCGCTGGGTGCATGTCACCGAGTCGGCAGAGAACGTCGATCTGCTCTTCGGCCGCGAAGTCGTGCTCACCACCTTGCGGAATGTGGAGCCCAGCGTGCAGCGGCTGCGTGCGTTCATGACCAAGCTGGAGGATTCCGGAGCGGCCGGGGTGGTGGTGGAACTGCTGGAGGATCCCGGCGGCGCGGATGCCGGCATCGGCGCACGCCTGGCCGAAGCGGTGAATGCCCTGGCGCTGCCGGTGATCCGGTTGCGCAAGAAAGTGCGTTTCGTGGAGATTACCGAGGTCATCCACGAGCGTCTCGTGGCGGAACAGCTGGCCGCGGTGCAATTTTCCCGAAACGTCCACGAGATCTATACCGAGCTTTCGCTGCATGAAGCCGATGAACAGCGCATCGTTGAGCGCACGGCGGAGCTTTTGCAGGCTCCGGTGGTCTTGGAAGATGTCCGCCACCATGTGCTCGCCCACGCCGGTGCCGGATACGGGGCCGAATCGGTGCTGGAACACTGGATCAATCGCTCGAAATTCGTCGGATACGCCGAACAGACCGGGCGTGGCCACGGCGCCGAAAGCTGGCTGCAAACCCCGGTCGGCGCGGTCCGCAGCCGATGGGGCAGGCTGGTGGTTCCGGCCGAGCTCGAGGACGAGCACAACGCCGCTCTGGTCTTGGAGCGGGCGGGCCAAACCTTGACCATCGCCCGATTAGCCGGCCGCGACCAGCGCGAACTTCTCTACCAAGCTCGCACCTCGATGCTGCACGAGCTGCAGCAGCACCACTCCTACACCGACAAGGAAGTGGCCGTACGCGCCGAGTCTCTTGGCCTGGATGCCGGAGCGCACTATGTCCCGCTGGTGGTCTCGCTGGCCGTGGGGGAGGCCCACAGCCCCACGGACATCCAGCTCCGCGAACGAGAAGTGCTGGAAGTCGTAGACCAGGTGGCCGAGAATATGCGTCTGGGAGTGCTCGCCGGATCGCTGCGCTCCGGATACCTCGGGGTCATTCTCCCCGTCGCGGCGAAGCAGCTGGTGGAAAACTCGCTGCAGCGGTTCACCCGACAGCTGACCGAGATGCTCTCCGCCCAGGTCGCCGTCGGGGTGGCGGCCGAAGAAACGAGCATCAGCGCGAGCGCTCGCCGGTTGGAAGAGGCGGCCCTCGTCGCGGAGATCGTTCCCAACCTCCCGACCCGAGCCCGGCCCTACTACCGCTTCGCGGACCTGCGCTTGCGCGGGGTGCTCTCGGCCATGGGCCAGGATGCGCGCATGCGCAGCTTCGCGCTGACCGAACTATCCGGGCTGCTGAACCCGCCAGATGAATCCGGCCTGGAGCTGCTTCAGCTATATCTGGAGCATGCAGGCAACAAAAGCGCGTTGGCCAAACAGGGCTACCTCTCGCGGCCAACCCTGTATGCCCGATTGGCGAAGCTCGAAGAGAAGCTTGGGGTATCGCTGGATTCTGCAGAATCCCGAGCCAGCTTGCAGGTAGCGTTGCTTTGGTATCGAATGCACGGATAACTGGATCCGGCAGTTGCACCCACCACGAGGCCAGCGGAGAAACGGAGCACCCATGCCCATACTGAACAAAGATATGACCCTGTGCATTTCGCTCTCGGAGCGTCCCTCGAATCTCGGCACGAGATTCCACAACTACCTCTACGAGGAACTCGGGCTGAACTTCATCTACAAGGCGTTTGCTACCCAGGATCTGGACGGTGCCATCGCCGGGGTTCGGGCCTTGGGCATCCGCGGTTGTGCCGTCTCAATGCCGTTTAAAGAAGATGTGATGGAGCTCGTGGACGTCATCGAGCCCTCGGCAGCGTCCATAGAATCGGTGAACACCATCGTCAATGACCAGGGTGTGCTTCGCGCGTCGAATACCGACTACGAAGCCATAGCGAAGTTGATAACCCACCACGGGCTGAACCCGAACGCCTCGGTGCTGGTCCGGGGATCCGGAGGCATGGCGAAGGCGGTCGTCGCAGCATTCCGCGACGCGGGATTCGAAAACTTGACGGTGCTGGCCCGCAACGCAGCTAGTGGAAAGGAACTGGCCACGAAGTATGGCTACCGCCATCAGGTTGGCGACCCCGAACCAGGGCACGATATTTTGGTGAATGTGACCCCGCTGGACATGGACGGGCCGCACCAGCAGGAGTTGGCCTTCGAATTACCCCATCTAGCGACCGCAGAAACCGTCTTCGACGTGGTAGCTTTTCCGGCGCAGACACCGTTGATCCGCGCCGCAGAACAGCTGGGGAAACAGGTCATTACCGGTGCCGAGGTCATCGCCTTGCAAGCGGCGGCGCAATTTGAGAAGTACACCGGAATTCGGCTCAGCGAGGACCAGGTGCGACGCGCTTCGGAGTTCTCCCGCAGCTAGTCCGCGCTGGGGCGCCGCGCGGCGGCGCCGTAGGGTCTGCGGACATCCTCGCGAGGTTCCGCGGACCATTCGGCGATCCACGGGCCGGTGCCTTCCGAGACGTCACGCACGCCCTCTTCGAGCCATTGGAAGTCACCATCCAATAGCTTGGCGGCAACCTGTTCGTCACGGTGCGTGGTATTGCTCCACAGGTGGCTGAAGTGCTCTTCGCAGCGTTTGGTCGCCTGTTCGCAAAATGCCTGGGCCAGGGTTTCGGCAGAGAATCTTTGGGCGGCGCCCGAATCGTGGAGCGACAAGGTCTTGGTGATCGTTGCCGACATGGCGAACAGCTCGGCGCCGATGTCCACGATGCGTCCCAGGAATACCTGCTGTTTCTCCATGCCGGACTGCCACCTCGCCATTCCGGCAAAGGTCTGGCGTGCCAGGCGGCGTGAACTGCGTTCGATATACCGCAAGTGCTTGGCCAGCGGCCCCCGGTCCGAAAAGGACCCCGGCACGGTACCGGCTCCGACCATCAGCTTTGGCAGCCAGCGGGCATAGAAGCCGGAGGCCTCCATGGCGGCTCGGGCCTTTTCTTCCAGCGTGGCATCGCTCTGCGCCAATGCCCCGGCGGCTTGGAGGTGAGCGTCAACCGCCTCGCGGGCGATCAACAGGTGCATGATTTCGGTGGAGCCCTCGAAGATGCGGTTGATGCGCAGGTCGCGCAGCAGCTGCTCGGCCGGGACCGCCCGTTCGCCCCGGGCGGCCTGGGAAGCGGCGGTTTCGAAGCCACGCCCCCCGCGGATCTGAATGAGCTCATCGGCGATCTTGCAGGCGGCTTCGGAACTGTAGAGCTTGGCGAGCGCCGCTTCGATGCGGACATCTTTCATTCCCGCATCGGCGAGGCTCGCGCTCAGTTCAAAGACCGCCTCTAGCGCGTAGGTGCTTGCCGCCATATAGGAGAGCTTGGCGACCACCGCCTGGTGCTTGCCCACGGGGTGGCCCCATTGCACCCTGGCTGCGGACCATTCGCGAGCAATTTTTGTTGCCCATTTCCCGGCGCCCGCGCACATCGCGGGAATTGACAACCGTCCGGTGTTCAAGGTGCTCAGCGCGATTCTCAGCCCCGAGCCCTCTTTGCTCAGCCGATTCTCCACCGGTACCTTGACGGCGGAGAAACGGGTGACACCGTTTTCAATCCCGCGTAGCCCCATAAATGCGTTGCGGTTTTCCACCGTGATGCCCGCAGAGTTCGCCTCGAGGACAAACGCGGTGATCCCGCCTCGTCCTGCCGGCTCGGTTCCGCAGACTTCGTGGGGCTTCACCGCTGCCATCACCACCAGCAGGTCTGCCACTACGCCATTGGTGGTCCAGAGCTTCGAACCTTCCAGAAGATAATGCGTACCGTCCTCGCTCAACGTCGCGTGGGTGCCCAAGCGCGCCGGATCGGAGCCGACATCGTTCTCGGTCAGGAGAAAGGCGCTGATTTCCCCTGCCGCGCAGCGTGGCAGGTATTCGCGTTTCTGGGCATCCGTGCCGAAGCGCTTCACGGGCTCTGGGACGCCGATGGATTGGTGCGCCGAAAGCAGCGCGCCGAGTGCGGGGGACACCGAACCGACGCGCATCAAGGCGCGCCCATAATCCAGCAAGCTCAGTTCCATCCCGCCGTATTCCTCAGGGATTTTCATGCCGAACGCGCCCACATCCCGTAGCGCGGCTATGTATTCATCCGGTACGCGTGCGTCTTCTTCAATACCGGAAACGTTGAAGCCATCCAGCACGGTTTTCAGCTCGGCAAGGAATTTTTCTCCGCGCGCCGCGGCCTTCGGGTCCGGAACTGGCATCGGGGTGATCAGCGAGAAATCAACCTCACCCATATAGAGGCCCTTGGCGAAACTAGGTCGTTCCCAGCCTTGCTCGCGAGATGTCTCGGCAACTTCTCGGGCTTGGGCCGCGTCGATGCTTGCGCTTGATGGTTCCGGATTCGGGCACATGGCAGATCCTTTGCACTCCAGGCGCGTTTTGCCCTGGTGGCATCTGCGCCTGTCCTTTGGTTGGCCCAAGCCTAACCCTGAACTAGCAGACAAGAAAGGGGGCGTGCCTTGGCGTGCAGAAGAGGAACCGCCACTCGATGAAGAAGTCGAACAGCACCGATGGCTGCTGGCCGGCGAGCACCACGGAGCATGAAGCGAAAATGCTGCAAGACCTAGCCCTAGCATTGCCTCTCGCTAGGTCAGCGGGTCCAAACGTACACAGCAATGCCCGGTTTCTGGTGTGACCGGACAGGCACGATAAGGGGCATCGCCGGATTCGAGGAGCGCCGCTAAGAGCTCGCGGTTCATCAGGCATACGGTGTCCCGGTGCTGTGCCGAAAGCTGGTGGAAGGGACAATCGGTGAGGTGAATCGAGCCTGCGGTATCCGTCTGTGGCAGATAGCCGCCATTGGCCAGGGTCTGTTGCAGGGAGTCTTTGGAGGCCGCGATACCCCGTCCGGTTTCGCGCGAGACTTCGGCGAGCAATTCATTGACCGGCCGTTGTTCCAGTGTCGCCCGTTCGATGGCTTTAGCCATAATTTGAGCGGCCAGCGTGTATTCGCGGTGCGGGACGCTCGCCTCGATCTCCCGTGCAACGGGTGAATACAGTTTTGCGGGACGTCCCGAGCCGGGGCCGGTGTTTTCGCGCAGCTTGCGAAACTCATAGCTCAGCAGGCCCTCCTTGACCAGCCGTTCAAGCTGAAATGACACCGTATTTCGCGGTAGTTCCAGCGCTTGCGCCACCGCATCGCGGCTGGCCGGCTCCGCGGAGCGGGAGAGGAATTCGTAGATTCTCGCGCGGAGCGGGTCGGCTAATGCGGAGACCGCCTGGACCGAACGTTTGCGGGGAAAGAACTGCATAAGTTAAGTGTAAATCTAAAATTGGTTTTTGTTGACTTAGAGAGTACGGGGTTCTAAAATAAGATTATCTGATTTTAGAAAGGAGGGGTGGACATGGCTTCGACGGCTATGAGCGCAGCGGAAGTCCGCTCGCGCGCACTGGAGCATCAGGCGTTCGTGCTGCTGCGCACAATCTTTACGGTGGCCCCGATCTTGTTCGGCTTGGACAAGTTCTTCAACTTGCTCACCGACTGGACGGTTTACCTCGCACCATTGGCCACCGACATCATTCCGGTGTCGGCCCAACAATTCATGTACGCCGTCGGTATCGTGGAAATTGCCGCCGGCATCTTGGTGGCTCTGCGGCCAAAACTGGGTTCTCTCGTGGTGAGCCTCTGGCTGCTGGGAATCATCGTGAACCTGCTGATCCTGCCCGGGTACTTTGACGTTGCCTTGCGCGACTTCGGACTGCTAGTCGGCGCACTGGCGCTCAATCGGTTGGCTGCGGCACGAGCGGCGGCGCACCGATAGAGCTGACTTCCAGATGAATGTAGCGACCGGCTCCTTGACGGAACCGATCGCTATATCCAGTTTGGAGCCTATTGTCCTGGGGTCGACTAGATCTTGTTGGAGGCCTCAGAAAGTACCGCACGCAAGATCGATTCAATTTCATCGAATTCCGGTTGCGCGATGGTTAGCGGGGGCGCAAGCTGGATGACTGGGTCTCCTCGGTCATCGGCGCGGCAGTACAGCCCGGCCTCCCACAACGCAGGGGAGAGATACTGGCGGAGCAGCCGTTCGGATTCCTCATCGTTGAAGGTCTCCTTGGTGCTCTTGTCCTTGACCAGTTCGATCCCGTAGAAGTACCCGGCACCGCGAACGTCACCGACGATATCCAGGTCCTTGAGTTTGTCCAGCGTCGACTTGAAGTTCTCGGCATTGTTCTTGACATTGTCGTTGAGTCCCTCGCGCTCGAAAATGTCGAGGTTTGCCATAGCAACGGCTGCCGCCACCGGGTGACCGCCAAAGGTATAACCGTGATAGAACGTGGTGTCGCCCTTGGTGAATGGCTCGAAGAGCTTGTCCGAAACCACCATGACGCCCAGGGGTGCGTAACCGCTGGTGAGCGCCTTCGCCGAGGTGATGATGTCCGGAACGTAGCCGAAGTCATTGCAAGCGAACATCGAGCCGATGCGGCCGAATGCGCAGATGGTTTCGTCTGAAACGAGTAGCACATCGTGCTCATCGCAGATTTCGCGTACGCGATCGAAGTACCCCGGAGGCGGTGGGAAGCAACCGCCGGAGTTCTGGACCGGTTCCAGGAAAACCGCCGCGACGGTGTCGGGGCCCTCGAACTCGATAGCCTCGCGGATTCTTTCCGCCGCCCACAGCCCGAAGTCCTTTTCATTGTCGGCAAACATTTCGGGTGCTCGGTAGAAGTTGGTATTCGGAACCCTGAAGGTTCCCGGAACCAGCGGTTCGAAGGGTGTCTTCATATCCGGCAAGGAAGTAATCGCCAACGCACCTTGCGGTGTGCCGTGGTAGGCCAAGGCCCGCGAAATGACCTTGGTTTTTCCCGGCAGACCCTTCATCTTGAAATGTTGCTTGGCAAGCTTGAAAGCCGACTCCACCGCTTCACCGCCACCGGTGGTGAAGAAGACCCTGTTCAGATCTCCCGGTGCATAATGCGCTAGCCGCTCGGCCAGGTCGATTGCCGGTTCGTGCGCGTAGGACCAAAGCGGCATAAACGCCAACTTTTCGGCCTGTTTGGCGGCCGCTTGCGCAAGCTCGGCGCGCCCGTGTCCGGCGTTGACCACGAACAGTCCCGAGAGCCCGTCAATATACTCCTTGCCCTGATCGTCATAGATCTTATGCCCGTCGCCGCGGGAAATAATTGGCACATTGCCACCGTTGTGAAGGCCTGAGTGGCGGGCCATATGCATCCAAAGATGATCGCGAGCTGCCTGCTGGCGATCGGTACCGCGTGGAGTTGTACTCATCGTGTTCCCCAGTTGTATTCCTGTTTTTTCAAAGAAAGGTACGTGTACGTATTCGTGCTGACGACGCCTTCGGTGCCGCGGATCTTGCTGATGACGCGGAGGAGGTCTTCATCGCTGGAACAAATGACTTCGGCCAGGATGTCGGCGCTTCCTGCGGTCACCACGCAGTAGTCCACTTCTTGAACTGCTGCGATGCGGTCCGCGGTCCCGTTGATGTCGCTTGAAGCGGTAATTCCGATCATTGCTTGCCGGGTGAAACCCAGCTCCAATGGGTTGGTTACCGCCACAATTTGCATGGCTCGACTGTCCACCAATTTCTGCACGCGTTGACGGACTGCTGCTTCGCTCAGGCCCACGGCCTTGCCTATCGCCGCGTAGGATCGGCGACCGTCTTCTTGCAGCTGTTCGATGATTTCCTTGGAAATCTCATCGATTATCGCCGTCGCGTGGCCATTCGGTGGCATGGTCATTCGGTATCGACCTCCCAGGTCTTTCGATGCGTATTCGCCACCCAAAAGCATCAAGCGTTTGGGTATAGCACCGACCCTACAGCTACTGATCCAGTTGCGAAAGGGGGAAATTTTGTTTGTTTCCAGCATTGGAAACACGAAATTAACAAGGATTCTTGCGTCCAACCCTTGTTTCGCCAGCAAGGAACTGACATTATGAACGTCATTGATATGTTGTGTGGCACGTCACAGTCACCCGATAATTTGGACAATTCAAGTTAGGACAGATCCATGTCTCACTCGCGAGGACAACTTCCTGAAGATCCAAAGATCCGAGCTCTCGTGCAAGCGATGAGCCAGCGATCGATGTCTCGACGCGGCGTGCTGGGGGCAGCCGGCGCCTTGGGGCTAACCGGTTTGCTGGCAGCCTGCGGCACCGGCGGATCCGGCGGTGGCTCCAACGGGCCAGCGGCCGCCGTCAAAGACATTTCGGAAACCGACCCCACGGTCAATTGGGCCAACTGGACCTTGTATCTGGATTATGACGACAAGGAGAAGACCTACCCCACCCTTGACCAGTTCACGAAGCAGACCGGAATCAGCGTCAATTATGTCGAGGACATCGACGGCAACGACACCTATTACGGGAAGGTGCAAGGCCAGCTCAATGCCGGTCAGGACATTGGACAGGACCTGATTACGCTCACCGACTGGATGGCTGGACGCATCATCCGCCAGGGATACACCCAAGAGCTGGATCACGCGAACATCCCAAATATGGCCAATTTGCTTCCGAACCTCCAAAATGTCGACTTCGACCCAGGGCGAAAGAATTCGCTGACCTGGCAGACCGGCTACGCCGGAATCGCTTGGAACAAGAAGAAGTTCCCGAAGGGGCTGAAGAACGTCTCGGATCTTTGGGATCCTGCGCTCAAAGGTCGCATCACGGTGCTCGATGAAATGCGCGACACCATGGGCCTGCTGATGTTGGAAAACGGCGTCGACATCACCGGTTCGTGGGGCGAAGCGGAATTCGGTGCGGCACTAGATGACCTGCGCAAAAACATCGGCAACGGCCAGATTCGACAGGTTAAGGGCAACTCCTACAAGGAGGACTTCATCTCCGGCGACGCGGTGGCAGGCGTTGTCTGGTCCGGGGACATAGTGCAGATGAACTTCGAAAACGATGACCAATGGGAATTCATCATCCCGGAGGCTGGCGGAGCCCTGTGGAGCGATAACTTGATGGTTCCCATCGCTTCACCGCGAAAGAGCAATGCCGAAGAGCTCATGAACTTCTACTATGACCCGAAGGTTGCCGCGGAAGTTGCAGCCTATGTGAACTTCATTTGCCCGGTTGTCGGCGCCAAGGAAGAAATGGAAAAGATCGATCCTAGTTTGGTGGACAACCCGCTGATCTTCCCGACAGACGAAGACCTGAGCCACGCACACGTCTTCCGTTCGTTGAGTGCTGAGGAGGAAAACACCCTCGGCAGTGAATTCCAAAGCGCGATTGGAGCCTAGGGATAAAAATATGTCACGCCAACGAGCCATTAACGAACAACGAGGCCGACTTTCCCAAGCCATCGGGCAGGCACAAGCGAGCCGACGCGGAGTGCTTGCCGGGGCGGCAGGCCTTGCGCTCGCTGGACTGCTCGGCGCCTGCGGAACCAAAGGGGCCAGCAGCGGTCCGGCGCAAGCATTAACCCCGGGAATAGATATTTCGGATACCGAAGAACTCGTGCGATGGGCAAACTGGACCCTGTACTTGGACTATGACGACAAGGCCAAGCACTATCCAACGTTGGAACAGTTCAAGAAATCCAGTGGTTTGGAGGTGCGGTACGTAGAAGACATCGACTCCAATGATTCCTACTACGGAAAGGTGCAGTCGCAGCTGGCATCCGGACAAGATATCGGCCAAGACCTGATGGTTCTCACCGACTGGATGACCGAACGCGTGATTCGGCTGGGATACGTACAGGAGCTTGAGCATGCAAATATTCCGAACCTGAAGAATTTGCTTCCCAGCCTGAACGATGTCCGGTTCGACCCTGGACGCACCAAGTCACTGACCTGGCAGTCCGGTTACACCGGTCTGGTATGGAACAAGGAAGCGTTCCCTAAGGGGCTACGCAACGTGGAAGACCTCTGGGCTCCTGAGCTCAAGGGGCGGGTGACGCTACTCGACGAGATGCGCGATACCATCCCGATTCTGCTCCTTGACCAAGGTATCGATATCACGGGCCAATGGGGTCAAGACGAATTTTCCGGCGCGATCGAAATTGTGGAGAAGAACATCCAAAACGGACAGATCCGCCAAGTTAAAGGCAACTCCTATAAGCAGGACCTCATCTCAGGCGATGCATTGGCCGGGATCGCTTATTCCGGCGATATCACGCAGCTGAACTATGAAGAGGGCAACAAGTGGGAGTTCATCATGCCCGAGCGCGGTGGATTGATCTGGTCAGATAATTTCATGGTTCCCATCGGAGCGACGCATAAGAAAAATGCCGAAAAGCTGATGGACTTCTACTACCAGCCAGATGTCGCGGCAGAGGTCGCAGCCTACGTCAACTATCTGTGCCCGGTGGTTGGGGCACAGGAAGAAATGGGAAAAATCGACCCGGATCTGGTCAACGATCCGCTGATATTCCCAACCGAAGAATTCCTGAACAAAGCAAGCACGGAACGAGAACTGTCGGTCGAAGAAGAAAACGACTTCCAAAACCAGTTCCAAGAAGTAATTGGGGTATAGAACGTGATGAATACCAACACCGCAGAGCCATCGATCAAGCAGGTGGAACTGCCGCGCAGCGACGGCGCGGACCTGAATCTTAAAGGCGTCACCAAACGCTTCGCGGAATTTATTGCGGTCAAAGACCTGGACCTCATGGTTCCCTCCGGGACATTTTTCGCTCTGCTCGGGCCTTCGGGCTGCGGCAAATCAACCACTTTGCGCATGATCGCCGGATTGGAAGCGCCAAGCGAAGGCCAAATTTCTATTGGCGGCAAGGACGTTACCGCGCTGCCAAGTCATCAACGCGAAGTCAACACGGTCTTCCAGTCCTATGCGCTCTTCCCGCACATGACGGTGCTGGAAAACGTGGCTTTCGGGCTAAAACGCAAAAAAGATAAACAGGCCATGGAAAAGGCCAGGGCCGGGCTCGAAATGGTGGAATTGGCGCACCTGGCAAACCGCCGCCCCGAACAGCTCTCTGGCGGACAGCAACAGCGTGTCGCCCTGGCGCGGGCACTGGTGAACCGACCCCAGGTGTTATTGCTTGACGAGCCGCTCGGCGCCCTCGATATGAAGCTGCGCCGGCAGATGCAGATGGAACTGAAATCCATTCAAACCGAAGTCGGCCTGACCTTCATCCATGTGACGCACGACCAGGAAGAAGCCATGACCATGGCGGATGTCGTCGCGGTGATGAACGAGGGCCGAATCGAACAGATGGGCGCGCCGCGCGACCTATACGAACTTCCTAAAACAGCCTTTGTGGCAAACTTCCTGGGTAAATCAAACCTCATGCGCGGAACGGTTACCGGGGAACGCGACGGACTGCTGGAAGTTGCGGCCTCCGGGCACAAAATAGTCGTCGCCGTGGACCGGGCAGTGCAACACGAAGGCGAGATCGTTGTTGGAGTGCGCCCGGAGAAGCTGCACTTGAACCGTGAAGCGCCCGCCGAGGCGACGGGGTACAACGAGCTCAGCGGTGAGGTTATCGATGTTTCGTTCACCGGAACCACAACCGAATACCTGATCGAAGTCGCTGGCATTGGCCGAATCGGAACTTTTGCGCAAAACCGTGGACAACAATCGGCCGAAGTGGGGGAGACCGTATATCTCAGCTGGGATAGCGCACACTCCTTCGGACTAGCCGGCGATGAACTTGTCGATGCCGGAGTTGATAAGACATGAGCAATACGGTGATGACCAAGAAAGGAAAGATTGCGGATCTGCGCAGCCGCGACGAGATCAAGGCCGAACGACGCAAGGGGCGAACCGGTGTATATCTGGTGGTGCCCGGCCTGCTGCTGCTTTTGTTGTTCTTCGCAGTTCCGGTCATGGTGTTGCTTTCGATGTCGCTGTACGCGAGACCAGAAGGGGCCAGCATCGGTGAATTCGTCCCGGCACTTGAATTCCGCAATTATGCGACGGTGCTCGGATCGTACTGGCCCGACTTATTGCGCTCCTTCGGTTTTGCGCTCATCGCTACGGTGCTGGCACTGCTGATCGGCTATCCGATGGCGTACCTCGTCGCCGTGCGCTTGCGCCAGCATGGGCTGCTTCAAGGAATCTTGCTGGTCCTGCTGATCGCACCTTTTTTCTCCAGCTTCATTCTGCGCACCCAGGCGTGGAAGCAAATCCTGGCTGATGAAGGATTCGTGGCGCAAACGATGAAATTCCTTGCGATCCTGCCCGCGGATGGGCACCTGACCGCCACCCCATTTGCTGTGGTGGCCGGTTTGACCTATAACTTCCTGCCGTTCATGGTGCTTCCCATCTATGCGAACCTTGGCCGTTTAGATACGAGACTGCTAGAGGCCTCCGGAGATCTGTATGCCGGGCCAATGACCTCGTTCTTTAGGGTGACGCTGCCGTTGTCTGCGCCAGGTGTTTTTGCCGGCACGCTCTTGACCTTCATCCCGGCGGCCGGCGACTACGTGAACGCTGCGCTGCTGGGCAACAACCGCAACACCACGATGATCGGACAAGTCATCGATTCACGATTCTTCAAGGTCATCGACTACCCGGGAGCCGCGGCGCTGAGCTTCGTGTTGATGCTCTCGATCTTGGTACTGGTCACGATCTATATCCGACGATTCGGAACCAAGGAATTGATGTAGGAGACCATGATGAAACAAAAAATAGGGCGCTGGATCATTCCCGCCATTGCTGGACTGGCTTTCATCTACCTGCTGGTACCGATCGCGTATATCTTCGTCTTCTCATTCAACGATGCAGGACGTACAAACCTTGAATGGCGCGGCTTTACCTTGGACAACTGGCAGAACCCCTGCGGTGCGCCGGCTGTTTGCGAATCCTTGGTCAATTCCTTGCAGGTCGGCGTGGTTGCCACGATCGTGTCCACCGCGCTGGGCACCTGTATTGCTATCGGCCTGGTCCGCTACAAGTTCCGCTTCCGCAAGCTGACCGACGTGCTGATCATCCTTCCCCTGGCAACTCCAGAGGTTGTTCTCGGTGCTTCGCTCCTGGCCCAGTTCCTGAACCTCGGGTGGGAATTGGGGTACACCACGATTGTGATCGCGCATTCGGTGTTCTGCATGTCCTTCGTCATCGTGACAGTTCGGGCTCGAGTCTCTTCGCTGGATCCGCGCCTGGAAGAAGCAGCAGCCGACCTGTACTCCACCCCGCGGGCAGCCTTCTTGAAGGTCACCTTCCCGCTGTTGGTGCCCGGCATCGTTGCCGCAGCGTTGCTGTCCTTCGCGATGAGTTTTGACGATTTCATCATCACGAACTTCAACTCCGGAACCTTCCAGACCTTCCCGAAGTTCATCTATGTTGCGGCGACACGTGGCATTCCGGCTCAAGCCAACGTCATCGGTTCGGCCATGTTCATCACTGCGTTGCTGGTGGTAGTCATTGGACAGGTGATGGCCTATCGAAAGCGCAAACGCCTAGAGCAGGTCTAGGGCAGCATAACCATTGCTCGGGGTCCGCCGGTTCCTCCGCGCTGAGGAGCCGGCGGGCTCTGCCAGTTGGAGCAGATACTTGGGACTAGTTATTTGAGAACCCCGGGGCAAGGTACTGGTCGCGGGTTCCGCTTCGGCACTCGATGATATTCTCCGATTAGCTGTCGAACCGTGGCTCGAAGCATTGAGGCCCTGAATATCTTGCGACGTTCGCCGAGCCCAACCCTCGGAAACATCGTGGCCTTTCAGCTACGGGTCGGCAGCTCGGGGTCGCTTACTTGCATTGCTGCAGGAGCGGAGCTGGCCTCAGTATCCGGCAGGCGACAGGGTAGGATTCAACCGATTAGAATATTCCCACAATGTGGTAACGACTTACTGCGTGTGCGGTAGAGGAATGGTGTGAAAATACATGGGTGAACAGGTCGTCTGGCTTTCTGCTGAAGAGCGAAAGGCCTGGCTGGGGCTGAACACAATGATGTCCTTGCTGCCCGCCGCATTAGATTCAGACCTTCAAGGCCTCGAAGGGATCACTCTCTTCGACTACCATATGCTGGCCATGCTTTCCGAAACGCCGGACCGTGAACTGACCATGACCGATCTGGCCGCTCGCACCAGCGCTTCACTGTCGCGCTTGTCTCATGTGGTGAAGAAGCTGGAGAAGCGCGGATGGGTAGTTCGTGCTCAATCTGCCGGAGACGCACGTGTGAAGATCGCCTCATTAACCAAGGAAGGTTGGGACGCGGTGGTCAAGATGGCACCGCATCATGTCTCCACCGTCCGTGCGCTTCTCCTTGAAACCTTGGATGACAAGGACGTTAAGGATCTTGCGAGGATTTCGCGCAAGGTCGTGAAGGTTTTGGACGCGGATCACTGGGTCTTAGCGGATTCCACCTCCGATTTGGCTCCCTGAGCAATCCCAGATATTCTTATAGCGCGTTAATCGCGTGTTTCGTTGTGCCGCCATTTCGGTGGAGCAGCGGGTACGCGTAGCCCGTAATACCGAATATTGCGACCATCTGAGTACGGGGAAATTGCTCAACCGGTTGCGAAGTTCACCGACTTACATACTTTAAGGCTCTTCGGTTGGTTCTCACCCAGCCTGGTTACCTTCCTAGTGTGCAGTATTAACGGTGTTTCACTGGTTGGCGGGGCTCATAACGCACTAAGTGGTGTCGTTATTTCGGTAAAGACACTGCGCGCGAGAACCGCCGAATTTTACTACTAACTAACTAAGGAGTGATCATGGCAGCTGTTTGCCAGGTAACCGGTACTACCCCGGGCTTCGGACATAGCATCTCCCACTCGCACCGTCGCAACAAGCGTCGTTTCGATCCGAATATCCAGAAGAAGCGCTACTGGGTTCCGTCCCTGCGCCGCAACGTGACCTTGACCCTTTCGGTTAAGGGCATCAAGCTCATTGACGTTCGTGGCATCGACGCTGTTGTTGCCGACATGCTTGCGAAGGGTGTGAAGCTCTAATATGGCAAAGAAGGATAAGGACGTACGTCCTATCATCAAGCTGAAGTCGACCGCCGGTACCGGATTCACTTACGTGACCCGCAAGAACCGTCGTAACGATCCAGACCGCATGGTTCTGAAGAAGTACGACCCAGTTGTCCGTAAGCACGTTGAATTCCGAGAGGAGCGCTAAGACATGGCCAAGAAGTCCAAAATCGCAAAGAACGAACAGCGCAAGGTCATTGTCGAGCGTTATGCTGAAAAGCGCCTCGAACTGAAGAAGACCTTGGTTGACCCGAACGCAACCGATGAAGCCCGCGAGGCTGCACGCGTTGGTCTGCAGAAGCTTCCACGCGATGCTTCGCCGATCCGCGTCCGCAACCGCGACTCCATCGACGGCCGTCCACGTGGTACCTTCCAGAAGTTCGGTATCTCCCGTGTTCGCTTCCGCGACATGGCACACCGTGGTGAGCTTCCGGGCATCACCAAGTCTTCCTGGTAAGCCACAAAGTCTTACGGCTTTAGCTTTCTAGCACGAATGCCGCCTCAATCCCGCAAGGGTGTGAGGCGGCCTTCGTCGTTTAATCCGCCAGCTACTTGCGACGCGACCACCAGCGGCGCCTCGGCGTAGGCGCTTGCTGCGTCGGTTCAACATTCTGGACGGTCCGGCGTGCTGTCCAGGCCCGCACCTCGGCCTCGATATCGCGCAGTTTGGTGACCACCGGTGGACCGCCGAGTAACTGGCGGCGAGCGTCGACGATGCGCTGATTAAAATTGGCGAGGTGCTCGCGTACCGCGGCGGTAGTGGGCAGGCGATCTAGGGTCTGGTGTAGCTGCTCGTCTTCAACCCGCAAGGTCAAGGCCGGCGGACCGAGACCGGAGAGCTGCTCTCGCTGCATCATGGATTTTAACCACCAATCTGGATCGGTAGTGGCCGTGATGTGGTCAATATTCTTGCCAGCCAAGGGCAGGTTATCGAAATCTCCTCGGGCGAAAGCCTCATCCAAGGCGCTATTTGCCACTTCCCAGGCTTCATCTTGGGCATGATATTGCAGGGGTGTACGCGCCGGTCCGGTGACGCTTGGCTTACCCGTTTTCTCGGCATACTCGTCTACCGGAACCGGTGCATCGGAGCCGGCGGCCATTTGATAGCGGGCGGCATTCAACGCTGCGTTCTGGGCCGATTTCTCCGGTTTGTTGCTCACCTGTTAATGGTGGCATCCCGAGCACAGACCGGCAATAGGGCACGGTAAGGAGGGCTAGTGGCATCGCGATCTGCAGAGCAAGGCATAGTAGCGTTGAGCCATGAGCATTGAAGCCCGTGCCGGAACCCTGGACCGCTTAGGCTATGGAACGCCGCACCACGACGTATACGCCAATCGAGCCCGTTGGGCAGGCCTCGGCGAGGGGAAAGCCGCCGTCGTAACCGGCGCTAATTCCGGCCTTGGATTCTTCACGAGCCTCGCACTGGCGGAAAGCGGCGCCCATGTGGTGCTCGCCTGTCGCAATGAGGCGAAGGCCGAAGCGGCCATGAAAGAGATCCAACGGCGTGTACCCCAGGCGAAATTAGAGTATCTTCCCTTCGAAGCCTCGTCCCTAGAATCTGCAACGGCGCTTGGGAACATTTTGCGTCACCGGGAACTTGATATCTTGATCGCCAATGCCGGGATGATTCGCACGCCGGCAACCCGAGTGGTCGGCAGTCTGGGATACGAGTCAACAATGAGCACAAACTTTTTGGGACACGCCCGACTAGTAGGGGAGCTCGCCGAAAATTTCCGCAGCCGGCCGATGCGCTTCATCGGCCTCGGATCGGTGTCTACACTGTTGCTGAAAACAGACCCAAATAACTTGGCGCTGGATCACGGCTACCACGCCTATCGGGCCTACGCCCAATCCAAGGCCGCGGTTCAAGCATTCACTCTAGCCATGGACCACCGCTTGAAGCAGCTTTCGTGGCCTTCGCGCGCCATCGCGGTACACCCCGGATATTCCATTTCGGGATTGACCCTCCAGGTGCCCGGAATCAACGAACCACCCTATTTCAAGCGGGTCCGGGACCAAATGCAGGCCAGTTTCGCGCAGGGCAAACATGAAGGTTCGGTGTCCCTCGTGGAGGCGGCGCTTAACCCCGGGATATCCGCAAGTCCCCGGGGGACCTATCTTGGCCCGCGATTCCTCTCAAAAGGCGAATCTTCGCTGGCCAGACCGGCAAAAGTCACTCGACAGAAGCGACTTATGGACCCCGTTTGGAAGATCTTTATTGAAGCGAATCAAGGGATGGATCCATTCAAAATCTGAGCTTCAGTGAACTTTCACACCATGTAACTTGACCGAATATCGGTAAAAACCGCGGATCCGTGCGCCTTCTGTCGGTAATTGCTGGTAAGTTCTCTCAAGTAAGCCCGTGCGAGCGTGCGGCATCCGGCCCCCGGATTGGGGCGGCGGATCACTAGTCCAGGAGGACCACACATTGGCTATGAACCGTAGCGAACTTGTTGCCGCTGTTGCAGCTAAGACCGAAAACTCCCAGGTAGCCGTCAACGGTGTGCTGGATGCGCTGTTCGAAGTTTTCGTTGACCAGATCTCCCAGGGTGAGAAGGTTTCGATCCCAGGTTGGTTGGCAGTGGAGCGCACCGATCGTGCAGCTCGCACCGGACGTAACCCACAGACCGGTGAAGCTATCCAGATCCCAGCTGGCCACTCGGTCAAGCTGACCGCTGGTTCGAAGCTGAAGGCTGCTGTCTCCAAGAAGTAATGCCACGGCGCACTTTGTGCATTTCATTGACCCGTTACCCGAATTTATTTCGCGGTGGCGGGTCGATGTCGTTAACTACCAGATTCTCGGTATTTGCTTCCCCTCAACCTAAAAAATAGACCGTCTGGCGTTTTGAACCGTAAATAGTTGAAAAAATCCCCAGAATTCGCACGTTTTCGTCGGTTTCGGGGTCAAAGATTTGATATGTTCTCACTGATAAGTCCGCACGAACGTGCGGCACCGTGGCCCGCCGGGTCATGGACCACTAGTCCAGGAGGACCACACATTGGCTATGAACCGTAGCGAACTTGTTGCCGCTGTTGCAGCTAAGACCGAAAACTCCCAGGTAGCCGTCAACGGTGTGCTGGATGCGCTGTTCGAAGTTTTCGTTGACCAGATCTCCCAGGGTGAGAAGGTTTCGATCCCAGGTTGGTTGGCAGTGGAGCGCACCGATCGTGCAGCTCGCACCGGACGTAACCCACAGACCGGTGAAGCTATCCAGATCCCAGCTGGCCACTCGGTCAAGCTGACCGCTGGTTCGAAGCTGAAGGCTGCTGTCTCCAAGAAGTAAGTCCCCCAGACTTTTGCCGAGGGCCCGATTCTCTTCAAGGAATCGGGCCCTCGCATTCTTTAACGGTGAATGACGCCAACCCCTTTGGGACATTGTTCTACCTAGCGTAGAATCGATCTGCAGGGTCAAACACTCCAACTGAACGGTAGCTCTTCGTGCTCAAGGACTTCGGCGCAGCTCGCGTAATGCGCGGTTGGCTAGCTGCGAGCCTGTGCACCTGGACGGCATTTGCTGCGCACGCGCACAGTGCGCCAACGCGAGCTTCGCTCGTGGTGATGGTTTTGATTACCTGCGTCTCGGCGGTCATTGCTATCGCCATGCTTGGCAAGAAATTCAGTTTGCTAGCTACCAGCATCGTGGTGCTGCTCAGCCAAGGGCTCTATCACCTAGCACTGTCCGTCATGACGCACCATGCGCCGGCCGCATTGCCGATGGCTCAACAACATGCCGGGCACCATCACGGTGTTGAGCTTGCAGGAAATATTGCTTCCCAGTACGGTGCGGTGCAATCCGATTCGATGCTTTACGCCCACATCTTGGCCGCGGTGACCAGCATTGTCGTATTGCATACCGGCGAACAGCTCTTGGCGATCATTGGCGGCCTGCTGACGTTGAGCACGGTGCGCCATATTCTGGCCCGCGCCCGAAAGCTCGTTCCAGAATTCCCGCAGGTACCAGCGACATTCATCGAACCGGTACTGAACCAAATCTCTGTCCTGCTCCGACTTCCGGCCCGGCGCGGGCCACCTTCCAACGTATTGACCCTCTTCGCCTAAACGAATCAATACGCTTCGATCGTGCACCGTGGTGCACCGATCATTGGAAGGAAAAATCTTGAAAACCCTCACTAGCCAGCAGTCATCCCGTACGCATCTCGCGCGAATTTCGGCCGCCATTCTCGTGGCATTCTTCGCGGTGTTCAGCAGCGTTAGCGCCGCTTCGGCCCACGACCAATTGATCTCCTCGGATCCAGCCAGCGGTTCGACAGTGACCGAATCACCGGAACAGATCGTCCTGGAATTCTCCGGAGTTCTGCAGCAGCTTGCTGGAGCGGAAACCAGCGTGGTGGCCTTGAGCTCCGAGGACGGGACAAAGATCGCCAGCGAAGCCACGACCAAGGGCACCAACGTCACAGTGGTACCAGAAGCGAATCTGAGCTCGGGAACTTACACATTGACCTACCGTGTTGCCTCCTCTGACGGTCATCCAATCGAGGACAGCATCTCCTTCACCGTGGACGTGGCAGCGGAAGCCCGCGAGTCCGCTAGCGCCTCAGCGAACAACGCGCCGGTTGAATCGGAACCAGCAGACCAGCAGCCTGAGCCGATCCAGGAACTTGGCTCACAGGTGAACCCGATTATTTGGGTCGTGATTGGCGTGGTTATCCTCGGTGCTGCCATTGCGGTACTGGTGAAATTCACTCGCCAGAATAAGTAGGCCGTAGCGCCCCACGCGCAACAGCATCCTCCCTTATGAGATCTTCGCAAGGCGACGTGAGCCAGATTAATACAGGCTGACCTATCGCGCGCATTTGCGCGCCCGATTCGCCGGCCCTGCTGGATCAGCCTTGCGAGCTAGCGAAAGCTGACACACCAATGAAGTATTTCAAGCTCACCGCCGCTCTTGCCGCGGCCACCACGCTACTGTTGACCGGCTGCGCCCAAGAACCTTCGGCGGTAGCACCACAAAGCTCCACCGACCAGATGCAGGGTACCCAGGCAGAAGATCTGCGCACGAACGAGACCTGGGCTAAAGCCGCCGAGCATGGAATGAGCGCCGCGTTCGGCGAATTGCGCAATGAAGGCGCATCAACGCTGGAACTTGAATCTGTCACCGATAAAACTCACGGCACGGTGATCGAAATCCATGACACGCAGGGCCAAGGAGCCGAAGCGCGGATGGCGCAGCACGAAGGTGCATTGCTCATCAAGCCAGCCGAAGAAGTTGTTTTGACTCCCGGCGGCACGCACTTCATGTACATGGATCTGAAGACCGAGCTGGTGGCTTCGCAAACCTCGACGCTGCAACTGAACTTTAGCGACGGTTCCAGCGCTGAAGTGCAGTTCCCGATACGCAACTTCAGCGGCGCCAACGAAAGCTATCACGGGTCGCCCGAAGAGCATGCTGATCACGAGGGCCACTAGATGGCAGCGGCTAATGTCCAACCGACTAGGCGCGTAGTACTCGGTGGTTCGGCCGCCGCGGCCATTGGCGGCGTCTTTGCGGGCTTCGGAGCTGGGCGCGCTACCGCCGCCGAGAACGGTGGTGCCGCGCCAAAGGCAACCACGGCTGCGCACAACCCGCGATTCCAACCTTTCCACGGCAAATATCAAGCGGGTATCCTCACCGAACCGCAGGCTCATGCGGAATTCCTCGGATTCAACGTGCATTTTGAAGATCTGGCTCGCTCCGAAGGGATCGAAAGGATTCGTTCGATCCTCAAAATGCTGTCCACGGATGCCCAGAGGCTGATGTCCGGTAGGGGAGTGCTTGCGGATACCGAACCGGAAATGTCGCATGCGGCATCCGATTTGACCGTGACGGTGGGAGTCGGCCAAGGCATCTTGGACGTTCTCGGGTATAAATCCGCGTTCTTGGGAAAGCTTCCGGCATTCGCGGGAGAGAAACTCGACGCGCGCTATGGCCAGAGCGATTTGATCATTCAATGCTGTGCTCAAGATCCGACCGTGCTGCACCATGCGGTACGTGCGCTGCGTAAGAATCTACGTGGAATTACCGAACCCGCCTTTGCCCAAAGCGGTTTCCTGCACGCGGCTCACCCCGTACGCCAGGGTCCGGGATTCCGAAACCTGTTCGGGCAACTCGACGGGATCAACAATCCCACCGGGGAGGCGCGCGAATTAGCGGTGTTTGGCGATGCCCAGGAGCCGAGTTGGATCGCTGGCGGCACCACCTTGGTGCTTCGCCGCATCGAAATGAATCTGGACAAGTGGGACGAGGTGGATCGGGCCGGACGCGACTTCGCCTTGGGCCGACGGCAAAGCGACGGCTCCCCGCTGTCCGGGACGAAGCCAACGGATCCGGTGGATCTGCAAGCGGTCGACGGTCTGGGGCTGCCTGCTATTGCCGCTCATGCCCATGTCGCCAGGGCGAAACCGGAAACGGCTGATGAGGTACTGTGGCGCCGCGGCTATAACTACCACGAGACCCAGAGCTCGGGGTTGTTATTCGCTTCGTACCAGCGCGATCCGAGGAGCAGTTTTGTGCCGGTCCAACGCCGCCTGGCGCAAGTGGATGCGCTCAACGAATGGATCACACACGCGGGCTCGGCGTTGTACGCGATCCTCCCAGGGGTCGCGGAAGGCAAATATTTGGGGGAAGAACTATTCTCCCAAAATAAGCAGTAGGAGCGTTACCAAGCGGTGAGGCGGTGTGAGATGCACCGCCTCACCGGCCTAAAACCACTACCCGATTCAAAGCCGGGTAAATGCAAGTGAGATGATGGAGAGGTTATGGCCACTCAAACTCCAAAGCCACCGGCGACCAGGTCGGCACCGCAGCAACCCTCCATATCGCGATATCTGCTACCGGCAATCCCGGTTATGGCGCTGGTCTTCCTCGGCGCGGCGCTATTCACCGGAATCGCCGCTCCCAGCCAGCTCGCAGACCCCGGGGCTTTCGTGCGTTGGGCGTTGCCCATCTCCCGAGCGATCCACCACAGCTCCATGGCAATCACCATCGCTGCGCTGATCTTTGCCGCGGTCATACTTCCCCGCAGCACCAAGATCCGGCGCCCCAGCGTCGACGACGCGCGCGTAGAGGTGGGCCAGAGCCATCCGGCTTTCAACCGCGCCATGAACATTGCCGCCGGCGCCGGTGTGGTGTGGACCCTCGCGGCAGCTACCGTGCTGCTGCTGACCTTCTGGGACCTGGCCGGTGTCCCGATGAACCTCGACGCGAGCTATACCGCGGCAATTCTTGACTACATTCTGCAGTTGGCCACCGGCCGGGCCTGGGCTTGGATGATCGTCATTGCTGCGATCACTAGTTCTCTGGCCCTGGCCATCCGTTCCCACACCGGGGTGGGACTGGCCGCGGTGTTTTCGCTATTCGGCATTGTCCCCATGGCATTTATCGGCCACGCTGCCGGCGGAGATGACCACTACGGCGCGGTGAATTCCATTGCCCTGCACCTGTTGGCCGTGGTCATCTGGTTCGGCGGCATCGTGGTGCTGGCCTTGCTTTCGCCGACGCTGACTTCCGCGGCCCCCGGACGCTTCGAATCCCGTCCGGTGCTTGCCGGGCTGGTGCTCAAGCGTTTCTCCGCCTTGGCAACCGTCGCCATTGTCTTGATGGTGGGATCCGGTCTGGCCTCTGCAACGATCCGCATCACCGAGCTGGACCAATGGCTTTCGAGCTACGGGCTAGTGGTGATCGCCAAGGTGGTCCTGACTCTGGCGCTGGGTTTCCTAGGCTTCATGCACCGCCGCCACGTCATTCCGCAACTGCTGGCCGGGAAACTCACGACACTCAATGCGGCTTGGCGTGTGGTGCTGGCCGAACTCATCCTGATGGGCGCCACGATGTCGCTGGCTACGGTGCTGGCACGGACCGCGCCGCCCACCGATGACCAGCCCCCGGTGGAGGCCACCCCCGCGCGTCTGCTGACCGGCTATGAACTTCCGGCGCCGCCGACCACTGCCAGCTGGTTCACCGTCTGGCGCCTGGATTGGCTGTGGGTTGCGGTGTGCTTCTTCCTGCTGGCCTTCTACCTCTGGGCGTTTATCATCCTGCGTCGACGCGGAGATAAGCCAAGCTTCCCGCGGCTCTTCAGCTGGATCATCGGCTTGGTGGTGCTGTTCTACATCACCAGTGGTGCGCTGGCCGTCTATGGCAAGGTGCAGTTCTCGGTCCATATGGTCGACCACATGTCGCTGACCATGATTGCGCCGATCTTCTTGGTGCTCGGAACCCCGATCACCCTGGCCCTGCAGGTGCTTGGCTCACGAACCGATGGAACGCGTGGACCACGCGAATGGATCTTGTGGGCGGTGCACTCGAAGTATTCGGCTGTGGTTACCCATCCGATCTTCGCCGCGGTGATGTTCGCCGGATCGATTGTCGTTTTCTATTTCACCCCGATCCTGGAAATCGCGATGAAGTACCACGCGGGGCACGAACTGATGAACGTGCATTTCCTGCTCACCGGCTATATCTTCGCGCTGTCGCTGGTCGATGCGGACCCGATCCCTAAACGCTACCCGTACCCGATGCGACTGATCGTGCTCCTAGCCACCGTCGCCTTCCACGCCTTCTTCGGGGTGGCGCTGATGGGCAACGAAAACCTGTTGGCTCCGGACTGGTACGGCAATATGGGGCGCACCTGGGGCGGCACCGCGATGGAGGATCAAGTGGTGGGCGCCGGGGCGATGTGGGCCATTGGAGAGGTGCCAACCTTGGTTTTGGCCATGCTCGTGGTGGTTTCCTGGCTGCGCCAAGATAAGAAGGACACCAAGCGATATGACCGCCAGGCTGACCGTGATGGGGATGCCGAGCTGGCAGCCTACAACGAGATGTTTGCGAAGATGAAGCAGCAAGATACAAAGGGAGAATATCGTGGCCGCTAAGGTATGGAAGCTGACCGCCGGAATGCTGGCCGGGGCACTGCTGTTTTCCTCCTGCTCGGCCCAAGAAGCTGGCACTGAAATGCCTGATGACCTCACGCACCAAAAGGCCACCGAGCCACCGAGCGAATCGGCCAAGGATCCAGCGCCATCAGGCTCCGCGGAAGCCGAACTGACTAAGGCGCAGGTGGTTGCCTCCACCGGTGCGGTGATGGCAGCGACCCTGGGTTTCCCCAACTCACGTCAGATTACCGCGGAGGAGCTCGAAGGCCTCGCGGTTGCCCCGACCGACACGCTGAAGGGTGTGGTCGTGCTGCCCGCGCAGTGCTCGGAACCGGTCGAAGAGCTGAATTGGTCCCCGGCGCAGCTGGGTACCGAGGTTGCGCGCACCGACTTCACCAATGAGGCGCAGAACATTGCCGGTTCCATCGAAGTCGCCGAGGTGAAAAACCGCGAGAAGCTCGAGGATCACTACCGCACCGTGTTGGAGATCCGCACCGAATGCAAGAGCGTGAAGCTCAACGGACCGGAATACACCGAGACGCT
Organism: Glutamicibacter sp. AOP12-B1-11; assembly: GCF_052379245.1. Taxonomy (NCBI): domain Bacteria; kingdom Bacillati; phylum Actinomycetota; class Actinomycetes; order Micrococcales; family Micrococcaceae; genus Glutamicibacter; species Glutamicibacter sp. AOP12-B1-11. The sequence goes on from NZ_JBQSYL010000019.1 coordinate 51,584, forward strand.
GAAGTTCTCCAGCCCCGGAATATCCGAGGTCGAGTCTCAGTTGTACTACACACGCACCGGAGATTCCGCGAACGCCCGCGAATCGCTGGTGTTATTGCAGAGCAAGGGAGACTATGTGGTGATGGTTTCATTCATGTCCACCGCTTCGCTGGCCGAGCAAGAGTTCAACGACGTAGCCAAGACCATCATGGACACCGCAATCGCTCAGCTCTAAACGGCTTAGCATCGCTTCATACTGTTCTGCGGTGCAGGGCTAGTGGCAGATAATTGAAATCTCACTGTCGCATCTAGATAGTGAAGTCGCCTTGAAAGGACAATCATGAGTGCAACTTCCGACTCGGTACGCGCAAACTACAAGGTCAGGGCCAGCGAACTGGTGGGCCGCAACTGGCTGAATACCGGCGGTGAACAACTGAATCTCGAGGCCCTGCGCGGTAAGATTGTCCTTCTGGATTTTTGGACCTTCTGCTGCATCAACTGCCTGCATGTGCTGGATGAACTGCGTCCGTTGGAAGCGGAGTACTCCGATGTCTTAGTCACCGTAGGCGTGCACTCGCCAAAATTCGAGCACGAGGCAGACCCGGAGGCGCTCGCCGCCGCCGTGGAACGCTACGAAATCCACCACCCGGTGCTTGACGATCCAGAGCTTGTCACCTGGCAGGCCTACGGCGCTCGCGCCTGGCCGACGCTGGTGGTGCTCGATCCCGAAGGCTACATCGTGGCGCACCTTTCCGGCGAGGGCCATGCTCAGGGGCTGGGCTCCCTGGTCGACGAACTCGTGGCAGAGCATGAGGCCAAGGGAACCCTGCACCGCGGCGACGGACCCTACGTGGCGCCCGAGGCCCGCGAAGGGGATCTGCGCTTCCCGGGCAAGGCAATCGCCTTGGAGAACGGGAACTTCCTGGTCGGCGATTCCGGCCACCACCGCCTCGTGGAGCTGGGCAATGACCTGAGCACCGTGGTGCGCACCATCGGTGCAGGGGTCAAGGGCTATGCCGATGGCGACGCGGATACCGCACAGTTCAACGAGCTGCAGGGCCTGACCATACTGCCGACGGAACTTGCCGCGAAGGTCGGCTACGACGTGATCGTCGCAGATACCGTCAACCACCGGCTGCGCTCGGTCAAGTTGAGCACCGGGGCGGTCGGAACCGTGGCAGGCAATGGAGTGCAGCGCCTCCTGGACGCGGAGAACGCCCGCCAAGAACAGCAGCCAACCGAGCTTGGCACCGACGCGTTGAACATCTCGCTGTCCTCGCCCTGGGACGTGCTCTACCACCCTTCGGGCAAGGTCATCATCGCAATGGCCGGCACGCACCAGATCTTCTCCTTCGACCCGGTCACCAGCGCGGTTAATGTCTTTGCCGGCAGCGGCCTGGAAGGCCTGGCCGACGGCAAGCCGCTCGAAGCGTGGTTTGCCCAGTCCTCGGGTTTGAGCCTGGACACCAATGACGATGTGTGGATCGCCGACTCTGAGACCAGCGCCCTGCGCCGGTTGGAAATCGACGCGCAGGGCAATGCGGTCGCGGTGCACACCGCGATTGGCGCGGGACTCTTCGACTTCGGTTTCCGCGATGGCGAAGCCGAGCAGGCTCGCCTGCAGCACCCGCTGGGCGTGACCGCATTGCCAGATGGTTCAATCGCGGTGGCCGACTCCTACAATGGTGCGGTGCGCCGGTTCGACCCGGTGACCGGTATGGTTTCGACCTTGGCCAAGGGGCTGAAGGAACCTGCAGACGTGTTGCTGGACGATTCAGTCGATGGGGCCCCGGTGCTGCTGGTTGTGGAGACCAACACCCACCAGCTGATCCGTATCCCGGTTCCTGCCGAGGCACTAGTGGTGGACGAGGGTGCGAGCCAGACCCAGCGTCCGAAGACCAAGGTGCAGTCCGGCAACCACGAGATCCTGGTGCGTTTCGCCGCACCGAAGGGCCAGAAGCTCGATGACCGCTGGGGCGACCCGACACAGCTGAAGATCTCGGCCAGCCCCGAGGAACTGATCCTCGAAGGTTCCGGTACCTCGGTGGGGCTGACGCGTACCTTGGTGCTGAACCCTGAAATCACCGACGGCGTCCTGCATATCACCGCACGCGCGGCGGCCTGCGATGGCGAGCCAGGCGGCGAGATCCCAGATCATGCCGCGTGCCACCTGTACCAGCAGGATTGGGGCATCCCGGTAGAACTCGATGCCGGCGGCGACAACGAATTATTGCTTGATCTGCGTGGCGTGAACTAGCAGTCCCGCACTCAGCTCGGGGCGCACCAAGTACGACTTGGTGCGCCCCGAGTATTTAAGTGACAGGAAATTGAGGAAACCTCACCAATTTTGCGTTGCCCGGTCGCTAGACTGGATGCCGACGGGAGGAGCCGAAACATCTGGTGTTCGGCTAATTAATTCGTGGCAAATAGGATGTTCCGGGCACTGGAAGTGCCGAACTATCGTTTATGGGTTATCGGTGCGCTCGTTTCAAATATCGGAACCTGGATGCAACGCGTGGCCCAAGACTGGCTGGTGCTCACCGAGCTGACAGATCATGACGGGGTGGCCACCGGCATCACCACCGGCCTGCAGTTCCTGCCCATCTTGCTCCTCGGCCCCTACGCCGGCCTGGTTGCCGATCGGTATGACAAACGCAAGGTCCTGCTCGCAACCCAGACCTTTATGGGCCTCTGCGCGCTGGTGCTGGGCACCTTGGTCATCACCGGAACGGTTCAGCTGTGGCATGTCTATGTCCTTGCCACCCTGCTAGGCATCGGATCGGCCTTTGACGCCCCCGCCCGTCAGGCATTCGTCTCCGAGATTGTGCCCGGCACTCATCTGACAAACGCGGTGGCGTTGAACAGCGCCAACTTCAACCTTGCCAGGCTCGCGGGACCTGGAATTGCCGGTGCGGTGATCGCCTTGGTCGGGACCGGCCCGGCCTTCCTGCTCAACGGTTTGTCCTTCCTGGCGGTGTTGTTCTCGCTGAGCACCATGAAAGTCTCCGAACTGAGCCAGTCCAAACCTGTGGCGCGCGCCAAGGGGCAGGTGCGTGAGGGATTCAGCTACGTTAAAAACCGCAAGGACCTGCTGCTGATCTTTGCCATGGCATTTGTCATTGGCACCTTCGGGCTGAACTTCCAGATGACCAACGCGATGATGGCCGCCGAAGTGTTTGGGGTGGGCGCCGCAGAATACGGAATCCTGGGCAGCATCATGGCGGTCGGCACCTTTGCCGGCGCCTTGCTGGCGGCACGTCGCTCGAGGCCACGCTGGCGATTCGTGATCGGTGGCGGCATCGCCTTCGGTGCGACCGCATTGCTCTCGGCGTTCATGCCGCACTATCTGCTCTTCGCGGCGAGCCTGGTCCTCGTCGGGCTGAGCGCGCTGACCTTCCTCAACAGCTGCAACACCATGGTGCAGACCTCTGTCTCGCCACAGTACCGGGCCAGAGTTCTGGCGCTTTATCTGATGGTGGTGCAAGGCGGAACACCCTTGGGCGCGCCGCTGGTGGGCTGGCTCGCCGAGCTGCTGGGGGTGCGCGCAGCGGTGGCATTCGGCGCGGTGCTTTCGCTGCTGGTCAGCGTAGTGGCCCTGCTGGTTTGGCAGCGCTTTCGTCCCGATGCGGTGCCATTGCGTACCCAGTTCAGAGAACTCGTACCGGTTCGCAAACGACGAGGCTAAGCCGGGCTTATTCCTCGGTGCCTGCTACCGGAACCACGCTGACTTCGGAGGTGCTGGTGGTCAGCTGCGCGGTGAAGGAGAACTGCTCATTCACGGTCTTCTTTTCCAGCGTACCGGTACGCAGGTCCTGCTCGGTTAACGACAGTTTTGCCGTCACTTTCAACGGGCTGAGCACCCACGCGCCATTGTAGTAATTGACTTCAATGGTCGGGTATTTCGCGATGGACCATTCGATGGTCTCGGGGTTCACCCGTGAGGGGGTGTGATAGGCGAAGGGGCAGCCCGAAGGCATCAGTACCTGCTGCGCGGCGCATTCATTGAGGTAGGTTCGTACCTTGGAATTGACCTGCGCAATAAACTCCTTGGTCGGCTGCGTCTTCAAGGAAATTTCCACCGGTTCCTTGGCCGGACCGGTCACTACTACTCCACGGGTGTCGGCTTCGAAGTTCTTGGTGCTGAAGCTCGCGTCGGTAATCGAGGGGTAGAACACCGGCAGGGTGCTCACCCCCTTGACCAGAGGGATCTTTTGATCATTGACGGCAACCTCGTTGACGGTATTGGCCTTGACCCGAACGGTAGGGAGCATCACCGGTTCAAAGGACCACTGGTCGAAGAACAGCCAGGACTTGCCGGTGCGGCGCAGCGTATAGGTGGATTCTTGTTCGACACCGTCGGCCTTGTACGTGGCGGTGACCGTATGCAAATCCGGGTCGTTCTCGGAAGAATCGGCCTTCTGCGCGTCGAATTCCGTAATCCCCGCTTGGGTGCGTTTGAGCACCTCGCCGTCGAGTGCTACGGCGTCGCCCTGGGGGACTTGGGCACCCATCAGGCCAAGCGCCTCGGCGCCTTCACCGGCAAGCAGATGCTTGTGCAACGACTCGACCGCATGCTCTGCTGAGAACAGCGTGCGGTTGGCAACAAGGGCGCTAGTTACCGCCAGTGCAACGATGATGATGGCCGCAGTTGCCCAGCGCAGGGCAAGGCGCGGCACGGAGATACGAGATTTCATTATTAATCAGGCTAGCGGGTTTCCGTTCAGAGGTTGTAACTCAACGTCGGCGTCGTCGGCGTTTTGTGCCGAACATGCCGCGGAGCATTTCGCGCCCCACCATCTTCGCCGCGTCCATCGCGAAGTCCATCAGCGGGTTGACTTGATTGTTTGAAGAATCGTTGGAGCGTTGTGGGGGCGCGGAGGATGACGACGGTGATTTTGTACGTGACGAAGACGGCGGCGTGGATTCAACCGGTGGCTGTTCGGACGGGCTCTGCGAACTGGGCGGTACCGAAGTGGGCTTGCCAAGAATTGAATCCGCGATCCGGCGTGCTTCGGCATCGACATCTTGCGCATCCGAAGTACCGGAGTCCGGCGCCGCAGCCGGTGTTGCCGGCTCTGTGGCCGCCGGTTGGCCATTGAGCATCTCCATGGCCGAATGCCTATCGACCGCCGTGGCGTATTTTGCTGCCAGCTCAGAAGTCTCGATCAGCGAAGCCTGAGTTTCCGGGGACGGTGGACCAATGTGTGAGCCCGGCGAGGTGAGCTTGGTCCAAGCCACCGGCGTCGGCGCACCGCGCTCATTGAGCACGGTAATGACCGCTTCGCCAACCCCGGCTTGGGTGAGAGCCTGGCGCAGGTCCAGAGGACCAGCAGGGAAGGTCTTGATAATTGCCTTGAGTGCTTCGCCGTCCTTAGGCGTGAAGACGCGTACCGCATGCTGTATCCGGTTGCCGAGCTGGCCGAGCACCTCGTCGGGCAGGTCCGCGGGCGATTGCGTGACGAAGAACAGCCCAACACCCTTGGAGCGAATGAGGCGAACGGTCGAAATGATCGCATCGACGAATGCCTTGGAAGCGTCTTTGAACAGCAGGTGCGCCTCGTCGAGGAAGAAGACGAGCTTTGGCTTGTCCAGATCGCCGGCTTCTGGCAAGTCATCAAAGAGGTCGGCAAGCAACCACATCATAAATGTGGAGAACAGCAACGGTTGGCGATTCAGTGAGGGCAGTTCCAGGCAGCTGATGATGCCGTTCCCGGCCTCGTCGAAACGTAAAAAGTCGTCGGTATCAAATTCGGGCTGGCCGAAGAATTTATCTAGGCCTTGTGACTGCATGATGGTCAGTCCGCGCAAGATGACTGCGGCCGTTGCGGCAGGAACTCCGCCGAGACCTTCGAGATCCTGCTTGCCTTCATCGGAGAGCAAGAAATTAAAGACCGCTTTGAGATCCTTGAGATCATCCATGGGCAGCTCACGCTGGTCGGCGTAGTGGAAAACCAGCTGGAGGCATTCCTCCTGCGTCTCGTTGAGTTCCAAAACGCGTGCAAGCAAGATCGGGCCGAAAGAATCAATGGTGGCACGTACCGAAAGCCCGTCGGTGCCCTCGCCGAGGGTCAAGAATTCCACCGGGTTCGCTCGTGCGGTGAACTCGTGGCCGATACCCGAGAGGCGTGCGGTGAGTTTGTCGCTGGGCTCTCCCTGCTGGGCCAGGCCGCCCAGGTCGCCCTTGATATCCGCCAAGAAGACCGGCACGCCCTGAGCGCTGAGCTGCTCTGCCATCACCTGCAAGGTGACGGTCTTGCCGGTGCCCGTGGCACCGGCAATGATGCCATGTCGGTTGAGCATTCTTAAGGGAACACGAACTTGAGCCTCAGGCTCCGGCGTTCCAGCGACAATTGCCGCGCCAAGCTCCAGGCATGTGCCGTCAAAGGCGTAACCAGCCCGAAGCTGCGCGATGATCTCCTGCGAGGTACTTTCAACCATGCACATAGCCTACGCATCGCGTGGCGCTATCGGGAGAACGGCACGTAAAAATTCGTAGAAGACTTAGAAGGGATGCAAAAGCCGCTGCATAAAAGCCTTGGTGCGATGATGCGATGGATTACCGAGAACCTGGGCGGCGGACCCGTGCTCGACCACAACTCCACCATCCATGAACACCACGGTATCGGCCACGTCACGGGCAAAAGCCAGCTCGTGGGTGACTAGCACCATTGACCATCCCTCCTGCGCCAACTCCTTGATCACGGTCAGCACCTCGCCGACAAGTTCCGGATCCAGGGCACTGGTTGGCTCGTCAAAAAGCAACAGATCCGGCTGCAGCATCAGCGCCCGCACGATGCCCACACGTTGCTGCTGACCGCCGGAGAGCGAAGAAGGATAAGCCGCGGCCTTCTGCGAAAGGCCGACCCGCTCCAGCAATTCATTGGCTTTAGCCATCACCTCTTCGCGGGGCCGGCGCTGCACCTGCAAGGGGCCAATGGTCACATTTTGCAGCACCGTGAGATGGGGGAACAAATGGTGACCTTGAAAAACCATCGCTGAGCGATCGCGGAGCACCTGGGCCTTCTTAGGTGAAAGCCCAGGTGCAAAGCGCACCTCGGGGCCACCGGCAAAAGCTACGACTCCTTGATCCGGATTTTCCAAGCCGTTTAAGCAACGCAGTGCGGTAGTTTTACCCGAACCAGACGGTCCAATGAGTGCTACAACTTCACCGGAATGCACGGTAAAATCTATGCCGCGCAAAACCTGATTGCTGCCAAATGCCTTGTGCAGCCCGGTGACGTTGAGCAAGGGGGTGGGGTTCCTAGGCGACATACTTTTCAAGCCTGCTTTCCATGCGGTCCTGGATTGCCGAAAGGATCAGGCAAATGACCCAATAGATGGCTGCCGCTTCGAGGTATAGCAGCATGAATTCATAGGTGGTAGCGGCGATTTCCTGGGCACGCCGGAACATCTCGGTCACCAGAATCATCGATGCCAACGACGTGTCTTTAACCAGCGAAATGAAGGTGTTCGACAGCGGCGGTACTGCCACACGCGTCGCCTGCGGCAAGATGAGCCGATACAGGGTGCGCGTGCGGGACATCCCAATGGTGTAACCGGCCTCCCACTGCCCACCAGGCACCGACAGGATTGCGGCGCGGATGATTTCCGCGGCATAGCCTCCGACGTTGAGGGTGAACGCCAAAATAGCCGAAGGCCAAGGATCAATGGTGACTCCCAAGGAGGGCAAGCCATAGAAGATCACGAACAATTGGACCAATAACGGGGTGCCGCGGATGATCGAAATATAACCACGGGCAATTCCGGAGACCAGCTTGTTCGAGCTGATCCGCATCAGCGCGACCATCAACGCCAACGCCAGGCCCAGGCTGAAACTGATCAAGGTCAGGGGAATGGTGGCCATTAATGCGCCGCTGACCATCGGCCACAGCGAATCCAAGGCTAGCTGCCAGAGTGAATCCATTTGTTATCTTCCCGTCCTAGACAGCGGACACTGGCCCAAAGTGGGTCCTTGGGCCAGCTTACGTGTCGAGGTGCGACGATCGAGGCTAGTTACTTGGTGATGTCTTCGCCGAAGTACTTTTCGGAGATCTTGGTGAGGGTCCCGTCAGCCGACAATTCCTCCAATGCGGTGTTGATGGCATCGCGAAGTTCGGTCTGGTCCTTCTTCAAGGCGACGACGGTCTCGGACTTCTCTTCGGACTCGGCAGCGATCTTGATGCTGTCATCCGGGTTGGTCGTCTGCGAATCCAGGAAGGTGAGTTTGTCGTTGACCGTGGCATCAACGCGGCCCTGCTTGAGCAGCGTGACGGCCTGGGCCCAGCCCTCGACCGCCTGGATCTTGGCGCCCGCATCCTTGGCATCATCGTGGAAGCTACTGGTCAGCGACTGCGCAGTGGTTTTACCGTCCAGCGAATCGAAGGAAGTGATGTCGGTGTTCTCGCTTTTGGTGACGATGACACCGCTGGAGAAGTTGTATGGCTCGGAAAGCAGGTATTTCTCAACCCGTTCCGGGGTTACGTTGACCTGGTTGGCGATGACGTCAAATCGTCCGGCTTCCAGGCCGGCGAAAATGCCATCCCATTGGGTTTCTTGGAACTCGACCTCTACGCCGAGCTGATCGCCGACTGCCTCAATAACTTCGACATCAAAACCGGTCAGCTGATCGCCTTCGTGGAAGGAGAAGGGACGGTAGGTGCCTTCGGTGCCCACGGTCAGCACGCCGCTGTCTTTCACATGCTGCAGCAGGTTTTCATCCGCGGCGGGGGAGCTGGCGGAGTCTGTACTTGAGGCACCGCATGCACTCAGTGCCAGTGCGAGTACTGCCGTAATTGCCAGAAGGGGAGCTGTGCGCTTCATGATGACCTAACATTTCGAGGTGACGAGGTGTTCTCTACCCAGATCAACGGTGCTGACTTACCGGGTATTCCGTAAGATTTCCGTGAATAAACCTATGAAGCAACTGACATGTCATATATCTTCTTCTGGGAATCGATCATCCGTCGCCGAATCTTCCGCTAAAGCCCGAGGAGCAATGCCAGAATCATCATCATGGGGACGGCGCAGATAGTGGTGATTAACACCGTATCCTTGGCGACCGTCACACCACGCTCGTAGCGTTGCGCGGTGACGAAAATATTCTGTGCGGTGGGTAGCCCGGCCATAATGACCGCCGCGACCAGCATCCCACCGGAAAGGCCAAAGAGGTAGGCGGCGGCCAGCCACGCGAGCAGCGGCTGCAAGAATAGCTTCGCAACCGAACCCAGCAATACATCTGCCCGGCGTCCGGACTTCTTTTCCAAGGGTTTGGAGCCGACCAGGGAGATGCCGAATGCCATCAGCATGGCCGGAATCGACGCACCAGAAATTAGTTCGATAGGTGCCAATACCAATTCGGGAACCTCGAATCCAGTCAGCGCCACCACCAGTCCCAGCATCGAACCGATAATCATCGGATTCTTCGCGGTGGCAACCACCAAGGCTATCGGGGTAGTGCGATGTGTGCTGGTCGTAGCATCTAGCATGGCCAGATTGATCGGCTGGTAGAGGGCCAACTGAAACAGGATGATGGGCGCCGCATGAGACACGTCGCCAAGCACGTACAAGGCGATGGGCAGGCCAAGATTCGCGGAGTTCACCGTGGAGGCCGACATGGCCGCCACGATTCGTTCGGCCGGCTCGCGTTTGAGCCACTTATAGGTCACCAGATGGTAAGCCAGAGCCGTCAAACCGGCAGAGATCGCGGCAACCCACATCAGCGGCCCCAGTACGGCCACCGGTTCTGACTCGGCCAAGGTGACAAACAACAGCGCCGGACTGGCGACGAAAAACGTCAGGCGGCTCAGCACATGGCGTCCCTGTTCGCCCAGCACTCCGGTGCGACCCACCAGGTAACCCACCAAGATCACTATCCAGATGATTGAGAATCCTGACAGCACACCGGTCATGGAAACTCCTCGGTTCGATAAGGCGCGGGATGCCAACGCAAAACGTCGAGACACCTGAGGTGTCCCGACGTTCGGCCTAATGCGAGCGGGCGACGGGAATCGAACCCGCGTATCGAGCTTGGGAAGCTAGCGCTCTACCATTGAGCTACGCCCGCAATGCTCCGGGCGGCCTATTGGCGGCCCGGGCGAAGTCCAGCTTATCCTACGAAAACGCAGGTCAGAAATCTGCGAACCAAGATGTCCGAATTTTGACCCGAACTTACTCGGCCCGTTTTTCCTTGAGCAGTTCCTCCTTCAGGATGGCCACTCCATCCGCTGGAACTTCAAAGCTCAGCTCATCTCCCGGATTCACCACGAAACCGGTTCCTTCCAGCGCGCGCACAATTGTGGCACCCTGAACCTTAACTCCATAGGGGGCCATGTCGATGTAGGAGCCAGGGATACGATCCAAACCGGTAAACAGCGCGACCATTGCGGCCCCAGCCGGGTTGGTGAGCAGCATCGGCTGAGCGTTCTTGTTCTCCTCGGTCACCTCCTCGCGTGAGAGGAAGTAAACCTCGGCGGTCATGAAAGCGCTGATCACGGATCCGGAAAGTTCGGGTTTGTTAAGTCCGGCCTGCAACATCATCTCGAAGTGCGTTTTGGGACGTTCACGTTCCTTGTCCATTGGCGTTTCGACGACCATATTCGGCTGGTCGTCGGGATTGCGTCCGTCCCGCGGGGCGTTGCTGTTATCGGAGCTCATGTACTCAAGCATGTCGCGCCAAACCCGCAGGTGCAAACGCCGAATGAGGAAAATCGGCGCAAAGGCCTAAAATAGTTGAAGAGCAATCATCATCATTTCCAAGGACTGAGCATGCCTGAATTTCGCTATGAAGATCTTCTGCCAATTGGCGAGGATCAGACCCCATACCGCAAGATTTCCTCCGAGGGCGTCAAAGTTGTCGCCGGACCGGATGGCAAGAACTTCCTGCAGGTAGCCCCCGAGGCACTGGAACAGCTGGCCGAAACCGCACTGCACGATATCTCGCACTACCTGCGTCCGGCCCACCTGCAGCAGCTGCGCAACATCCTCGACGATGACGATGCCAGCCCGAACGACAAGTTCGTGGCACTGGATCTGCTGAAGAACGCAAATATCGCCGCCGGCGGCATCCTGCCCATGTGCCAGGACACCGGAACGGCAATCGTCATGGGTAAGCGCGGCCAGCGTGTGCTGACCGAAGAGCAGGACGAGATTTCGCTATCGCGCGGCATCTACAACGCGTACACCCGGCTGAACCTGCGCTACTCGCAGCTCGCCCCGATCACCACCTGGGAAGAGAAGGCCACCGGCAACAACCTGCCCGCGCAGATTGACCTGTACGCAGACACCAAGGCCTGCCACGACACCGACTACAAGTTCCTGTTCATGGCCAAGGGCGGCGGCTCCGCCAACAAGTCCTTCCTGTACCAGGAGACCAAGGCGATCCTCAACGAGAATGCGATGCTGCGGTTCTTGGATGAGAAGTTGCGTTCGCTGGGAACGGCCGCTTGCCCGCCGTACCACCTGTCCATCGTCATCGGTGGAACCAGCGCCGAGATGGCCTTGAAGACCGCCAAATACGGGTCGGCCAAATACCTTGATTCGCTGCCCACCGAGGGTGCCATGACCGGACGCGGATTCCGCGATACGGAGCTTGAAGACAAGGTGCTGGAGCTGACCCGCCACTTCGGCATCGGCGCCCAGTTCGGCGGCAAGTACTTCTGCCACGACGTGCGCGTGGTGCGCCTGCCACGCCACGGTGCCTCGCTGCCGGTGGCTATCGCGGTATCCTGCTCCGCCGACCGCCAGATGATGGCGAAGGTCACCGCCGACGGACTGTTCGTCGAGCAGCTGGAAACCGATCCGGCGCGCTTCATGCCAGATGAGAACCACCCGGCGATCGCCGCGCACGACGACGAAACCGCTGGGGTCTCCGGCACCGGCGGATCCTCCGTGGTCAAAATCGACCTGAACAAGCCCATGGATGAGATCCTGGCCGAACTGTCCAAATACCCGGTCAAGACCCGACTGTCGCTGAACGGTCCGCTGGTCGTGGCTCGCGATATCGCGCACGCCAAGATCAAGGAACGGCTGGACGCCGGCGAAGAGATGCCGCAGTACCTGAAGGACCACCCGGTCTACTACGCGGGTCCGGCGAAGACTCCCGAGGGCATGCCCTCGGGTTCCTTCGGCCCAACGACCGCCGGTCGCATGGACTCCTACGTGGATCAGTTCCAGGCAGCCGGCGGCTCGATGGTCATGCTGGCCAAGGGCAACCGCTCCGGCCAGGTCACCGAGGCCTGCAACACCCACGGCGGGTTCTACCTCGGTTCGATCGGCGGCCCGGCCGCCCGCTTGGCGCAGGACTGCATCAAGAAGGTCGAGGTCGTCGAATATGAGGAGCTTGGCATGGAAGCTATCTGGAAGATCGACGTCGAAGATTTCCCGGCGTTCATCGTTGTCGATGACAAGGGCAATGACTTCTTTGAAGCGACCATGAAGCCGACCTTCACCGGCATTCCGGTTCGCGCCAAGTAGTACGCGAACGTGGCTTAAATGCTTGGGGGCTCACCGAATGGTGAGCCCCCAAGCATTTAACATATGGATATTGAACTACTTTTCGGTGAAACCGAAACCCCAGTCGCGATACGGGGGAAGGAAACGAAGCACCAGCAGGTCGTCGTCCTTGACCGGACCTGATTCGTCCTTCTTCTTGGAAGCCGGCGGAGCGGAATCTTCTTCGACGGTTGCCGCGTTTTCCACGGTTTTCTCGCCAGCCTCTTCGCTTGCCGCTGCTTTCGCGTCGTGCAGGAATTCGTGATACTCCTCGAAGGTTTCGGCCTTCGATTCCTTCATGGCCGCGGCGTGCTCCTTGCCGATATAACGCACATGCCATGGCTCGTACTTATAGCCGGTGATCTCTTCCATGCCTTCCGGATAGCGAATGATCAATCCGTAGTCCACCGCATGCTCGGCAACCCACATGCCGGCGTTCGTTAGGCCGAAAGATTCTTTGAGATCGGTGCTGCCGCCGATGCTTCCAACATCTGCGGCCAAGCCAAGCTGGTGCTCGCTGGTTCCTGGGCGTGCAGAAATGCGTTCGGCATAGGCCGTACCGTATTTGGCCTGGTACTGGTTGAAGAGCACCGCTTGGCGTCCATAGGATCGGTAGGCGCTCAAAAGCTTGATGGGGTGACCGGACTTGCGTGCCCCGGCAATCAAAGCCTCAACGGCCTCGGCCGCTTCGGGGCGCAGCTTATGGGAAGTTCCCGCGACATCCACCAGCTTCTTTGGCGTGTAATCGGCAGGGGAGAGCTGGGTGTCGGGATTGATCAACGCGAGGAAGCTTGCGGCATCGGTAAACTCTCCAGCCTCGACTACTGGCAGCGCTTCGGGAGCCGCATGAGCTGCCACGCTGCCAGAGAGCACAACAACGCCCGCCAAAACGGCACTAGTGACTGCTGAAGCCAAGCGCATGAAACGTACCTTCTGTTGTGGATCGGCGAATGGGACACAAGTCCCTAGACCACGATAGCCTCAAATCCTCTATAAACTATGGGAATTTGAGCAGAACCACATGTTTCGATGTCACCGGGTTCACCCGGTGCACAGCACAGTGTCCGCGAGAATGACCGGTAGCATCAAGGAGACGAATCAAGAGTCTTGCTTCGCGCATAAGATCCGCACCTAGCCCCAATCATGCAAGGAACTCGATCTAGTTGAATAAGAACGAACTCAAGGCCGATGGGTTCACCGGTTTTCGGCCCTTTAAGGCGCTGGAGACGAACCGTGTGCCACAGCGTCAGGGCATCTTTGCGGTCTTGCGCCCCGCGGATTTCGAACCGCGTTTCCTGGCGCGCAGCGGCGCCGGAATATTCAAGAAGAAAAACCCTTCGCTGCCGATTGAAGACTTGAAAGCCCGCTGGGTCCAGGAGGCGGACATCTTGTATATCGGAAAGGCCAGCCCGGGCAGCCAAGGAAATCGTGGCCTCCGCATACAACTTAAAGAGATCATCGATTTTGGGGCGGGCAAACCCCCGGGGCACTGGGACAGCCGTTTGCTCTGGCAACTTGCGGGCTCCGGGAAGCTCATCATTGCCTGGAAGGAACTACCAGCCGAAGACCTGAACCAGGCTCTGGCCAACTATCAAGCGAAGTTCCTTGCGCACTATGGCCAGCTACCCTACGCGAATATCGTTCAAACGCGCGCCTAGGGTGAGCGATTCAGCAGATTCGGGAATAGTTTGCCCTAAAAACGCTACTTTTTGGGTTTCCTACTGCGACTTACAGCGATGAACAGGATAAATTTAGTTACGTGTTGTATTCAGATCGTGATATTCGTCGAGAAATTGTATCCGGTGAAATTGGCTTAGAGCCGTTTGACCCTGAGATGGTGCAGCCCGCATCGGTTGATGTGCGCTTGGACAGATTCTTTAGGCTCTTTGATAATCACAAGTACGCTCATATCGATCCGGAACAGGATCAGAATGAGCTGACCCGGCTTGTTGAGGTCGCCCCGGACGAACCCTTCATCTTGCACCCGGGAGAATTCGTGCTGGGATCCACCTATGAGGCGGTGACTCTTGGCCATGGAGTTGCTGCGCGGCTCGAAGGCAAGAGCTCCTTGGGTCGCCTGGGTCTGCTGACGCACTCAACCGCGGGATTTATCGATCCGGGTTTCTCCGGTCACGTAACCCTGGAGCTGTCGAATATGGCAACACTGCCGATCAAGCTTTGGCCGGGATCGAAGATCGGGCAGCTGTGCTTCTTCAAGCTGACTTCGGATACCGAACACCCCTACGGCTCGGGTCCATACGGTAATCGCTACCAGGGGCAGCGCGGGCCGACCGCTTCACGTAGCCACCTGAATTTCCACCGCACCACTATCGAAGAATAAGTCCCGAGTTCCCCGCGCGCTGTTCTAGGGCAGGCTGCCCGGATAGGCCTTCGAGGTGTGGTTGCTCCTTAGCGCTAAGGAGCAACCACACCATCGCCATTTAAAGCATCATGGCGCTTCCGCCGAGCCAAGAGCCGATGGCGAAGGTGACGACCAATGCCGTGGCCCCACCGATCAGCACGCGCAGCGTTGGGCGTAGCACCGGTGCGCCACCGAGCTTGGCACCTAAGATGCCGGTGACCGCCAGCGCGAGCAACACCGCGGCAAAGGTCACCGGAATCTTCAGTGGCCCAGGCAGCAGGACGGCGGTGGCAAAAGGCAGGACCGCACCGCTGAGGCGATGGCCGCGTGCCACGGACTGAGCACCTCATCCGGATCAAGATTCAATTCGGCATCCAAATGGGCTCTGAGCACATCGTGCTCGGTCAGCTCAACGGCAACCTGTGCCGCGGTGCGGGCGCTCAGCCCCTTGTCCCGGTAGAGCTGGGTCAGCTCTTCGAGCTCGGCTTGGGGCGTGTCGCGCAGTTCGGCCTGCTCCTTCTCGATCAGCGCCCGCTGAGAATCTGCGGCGCTGGCGACCGACACATATTCACCGAGAGCCATGGAGATGGCTCCACCAATCACGGCTGCGGCGCCGGCGGTGAGGATCGGAGCGTTGGCGGTCGTGGCACCGGCAACACCGACGACCACGGCGGCAACCGAAACGATTCCATCATTTGCCCCGAGGACTCCCGCGCGTAACCAATTGAGCCGTTCGGCCACCCCCGAATCATGCGGCTCGACACCGTGCTCGGTATTTTCTGCGTTCATGAGCGACAGTCAATCACTAGTGCACCGGGCTTAGCCAGCAGGAGAAGATTTACGGCATTCGCGTTTCTAGCTGCCCGGTGTTTTGTGAGGCGAGCGGATCGGCAGCAGCAACAACAGGCCTAGCAGAAGCACCACTAAAATTCCCAGGATTCCATAACGTTGTGCCTGACCGCTCTCCACCAAGGGGGTGGCAAGGGCAATGGACAGTCCAAAAAGCGTCGGAGCGAGGAAGGAGACCGCACGTCCGGTGGTCGCATAGAGGCCGAAAAGTTCGCCCTCGCGCCCTTCGGGGATCATCCGGGACAGGTAGGAGCGCGAGGCCGACTGGGCCGGTCCCACGAATAGGGTGAGCAGCAGTCCGAAGATCCAGAATCCTGAGGCACCGGGGGAGAAGAACACCCCGGCCCCGGCAATCAGCAAGCCAATGAGCGAACCGGTGATTACCGCCTTCGGTCCAATCACGTCATCGAGGCGACCGCCTATTACCGCGCCGAGCGCGGCGACCATATTGCCCACAATTGCGAAGATGATGACCTCGGTGAGCGTAAAACCGAAGGTTCCGGCGGCAATCACGCCGCCGAAGGTAAAGATCGCGCTGAGCCCATCGCGGAAAACGGCCGAGGAGCCTAGGAAGAAGAGCAGATTGCGGTCTTCATGCCACAGACCCACGATGCGGCCCCACAACACCTTGTAGGACTGCGACAACGGAATCTTCGTCGACACCGTCGAGGTGCTTTCGGGAATGACGAAGAATAGCGGCAGCGCAAAGATCAGGCACCACAGTGCGCTGAACACCGCGACCCACCGCAAGTTCAGCGAGTCGGCGGTATTCGCTCCGGGCCAGTCGACGATTGGCTGGACGAATCCGAAGAGCACCAGGGCCAGCGCCAGAATTCCGCCGACATACCCCATGCCCCAGCCGAAGCCGGAGACCTTGCCAACTGTGGCGCGCGTGGAAATCTGGTTCAGGACCGCGTTGTAGTTCACCCCGGCGAATTCAGAGAACAGCGACAAGGCCGCAATGATCCCGACACCAAAGAGCAGGTAGTTCGGATCGGGGTAAACGAAGAAGCCGGCGGCGCAGACCAGCACAAGCAGCAAGGTATTAACGATGATCCAGAGTTTGCGCCGCCCGGCGGCGTCCGCCCGGAGCCCGGTCACCGGAACAAGCAAGGCGATCAACAAGCCTGCGATGGATAGGGCTTGCGAGAGGACCAGCGATGAATGGTCGGTATCACCGAAAAGTTCACTGGTCAGATACACGGTGAACACGAAGGTGATCATCACTGCGTTGATCGCCGCCTGGCCCCAATCCCAACTTGCCCAAGCCCAGGTGTACTTATTGAGCCACTTGCCACCGTGTTGGTCTACCACCGGTTCAATATTCGATCCCATGTGGGCATCGTACAGGTTTGCGGTGATCAGAAAATGAATTAGCACATGCATATGCCAGTGTCGGAATTCATCATGTTGTTCTCCGGTGGCGCAATTGCTCCCCGAAGCGCTCAACAGTGCATAAAATCCCCTCTGGACTGATAAAATTGCGTAGCGGACATTTTCTGTTCGTCGGACTCTGGCCCCTTGTTCAGTCGACAGAGGAGACATGTGTTAATAATTCTCATTGCACTCTTTGCAACGGCGGCGTTGTCCCCAATGCTGTTCCGGGCGCTCAAAAGAAACGCCTTCTATGTAGTGGCAATTGTTCCTGCAGTGGGTTTTATTTGGCTCATCACACGCATGCCGGCCGTCCTGGCAGCAGACCAGACCTTGTCATCCGGGGCCCCGAACGCGCCACCTTCTTTGAGCATCGACTGGATCCCGGGCCTGAATATCGGGCTGAACTTCCGCATGGATGCGCTAGCCGCAAGCCTGCTGCTGTTGATCCTCGGCGTTGGCGCACTCGTGCTGATCTACTGCGGACGCTATTTCAAGAACGATGACCCGCAAATCGGTGGCTTCGCCGCCAAGATGGTCGCCTTCGCCGGCGCCATGACCGGCCTGGTGACCGCCGACGACGTCATCATCATGTTCATCTTCTGGGAAATCACCTCGGTGCTTTCCTACCTGCTCATCGGCTTCAGCCAGCACCTGATCACCGCGCGACGCTCGGCAATGAACGCGCTGATCGTAACCACCTTCGGTGGATTGGCCATGCTCGCCGGGCTGCTGATGATTGGCGCTCAAACCGGCAGCTACCGGCTCTCCGAGTGGATCGCGCAGTCCGAACAGCTGGTCTCCACCGGAATGTTCGTTGACATGGCCATCGCCTTGATCCTGCTCGGAGCCATCTCCAAATCCGCGCTGGTTCCCTTCCACTTCTGGCTGCCCGGAGCGATGGCCGCACCGACCCCGGTTTCCGCCTATCTTCACGCCGCGGCCATGGTCAAGGCCGGGGTATACCTCATCGCCCGACTGGCCCCGGGCTTTTCCGAAACTGCTTTTTGGGTGCCGCTCACCGTAGGCATTGGCGTGCTGACCATGCTGATCGGCGGTTACCGCGCGCTGAAACAGTATGACCTGAAACTGATCCTTGCCTTCGGCACCGTCTCGCAGCTTGGCTTCATCATTGCGATCTTCGGCTTCGGCACCGCCGAAGCCGCCTTCGCCGCGCTGGCATTGACGCTGGCACATGGCTTGTTCAAGGCCACCTTGTTCCTCACCGTGGGCATCATCGACCACAACACCGGTACCCGTGATATCCGCAAGCTCTCCGGACTGCGGCGCAGCATGCCGATCCTGGCGCTGATCGCCGCTATCGCCGTCGCGTCGATGGCGGGGATCCCGCCATTGTTCGGATTCGTCGCCAAGGAGGCGGTCTACGAGGCCGCCTTGCACCTGGACACCGGCTGGGGGACGTTCGCGCTGATCGGGCTGGTTCTGGGCGCCGCGCTGACCATGGCCTATTCCTTGCGCTTCCTCATCGGGGCCTTCGGCGTGAAACCGAAGATCGCCGGCGAGACCACGTATAAGCGTCCCTCGCTGATCTTCCTGAGCCCCCTGCTGGTGTTGACCTTGTGCACCCTGGCGCTGGGCCTCTACCCGAAATTCATCGAACCGCTGATCGCCCACTGGTCGCTCCTGCAGGGCGGACCGGGGCAGATGCATCTAATGCTTTTCGCCGGGTTCAACCCGGCCTTGGGACTGAGCGCCATCTCGGTGGCCATCGGTATTTTGTTCTTCTGGCTGCGCAAGCGCACCGATACCGGAGCGCCGTTGCGGCGCAGCGTGATTTCCGCCGAGGAAATCTACCGCGGGAGCATCAACGTGCTGGACCGTGTCGCCATTTGGACCACCGGTCGTACCCAGCGTGGTTCGCTGTCCTTCTACCTGGGCGTGATCCTCATGGTCGTGCTCATCTTGCCGCTGTCCATCGCGCTGACCGTCGAAACTCCGTGGCCCACCAACTGGGTCATCGCCGATCATCCGGCCCAGCTGGTCATCGGCGCGATCATCATCACCGGTTGCGTGATCGCGATCGTGGCGCCGAAGCGTTTCATGGCGGTGCTGATGGTCTCTGTGACCGGCTACGGGATGGTTGCCATCTTCGCGCTGCAGGGCGCCCCGGATCTGGCGCTCACCCAGCTTTTGGTGGAAACCATCGTGCTGGTCTCCTTCGTGCTGGCGCTGCGCGCCCTGCCCAAACGCCTCTGGGTTGGCCTGACCGAGATCAATTGGGGCCGCGCGGTGCTCGCCATCGCGCTGGCGATCATGGTGGTGTATATCGCTATCGCGATGATGGCCGCACGCACCGAAGCCCCGATCTCGCTGGCCTACCCGGATCTGGCTTACTACGAGGGCTTCGGCGAGAACATCGTGAACGTGACGCTGGTGGACATCCGCGTCTGGGATACCTTCGGCGAGATCACCGTGCTGGCGGCTGCGGCCACGGGCGTGGCCTCGCTGATCTTCGCCGGCCGGAGCTTCGGGCAGCGCGTGCGCGCCCATCATGTAGCACCGGGAAGCATCGACCGCGGCTCCGAAGCCATGGGCGACCAGCGGAGCAAGGAAGTTGGGCTGCGCGTGGCCCGGCGTTTCGCCAGCTCCAGCAACCAGGACTGGCTGATGGCCGGCAACACGCTGGTGGCCGAACGGCGTTCGATCATTTTCGAGATTGTCACCCGGCTGGTATTCCACACGGTGTTGCTGCTCAGCGTCTATGCGCTGATCGCCGGGCACAACGCTCCCGGCGGGGGATTCGCCGGCGGGCTGATCGCGGGGCTGGCCTTGACCATCCGCTACCTTGCCGGCGGACGCGTGGAGCTCTCCGAATCGATGCGTGTCGCACCTGGCATGCTGATCGGTGGCGGCTTGGCCCTGGCCGGAATTGCCGGAGTGATTCCGGTGCTTTTCGGCGACCCGATCTTCACCACCTACGTATGGGAATTCTGGCTGCCGGTCTTTGGCGAACATAAGTTCGTCACCTCAACGATTTTCGATATTGGAGTGTATCTGGTGGTCCTTGGCCTCGTACAGGACGTCCTGCGCTCCCTGGGTAGCGAAATCGATGAGCTCTCCGAGGGGCGCTCACCGATCGAACAACACGATGTCACCCACGCCACGGCTTCGGGGGTAGGACGATGAGCGTGAATATTACCTTCCTGGTGATTACCGGCGTGCTGCTGGCCGCCGGATTCTATCTGGTACTGGAACGTACCCTGACCCGCGTGCTGCTTGGCATCATGCTCTTGGGCAACGGGGTGAACCTGCTGATTCTGACCAGCGGCGGACGCCGCGGGGTGGCGCCGCTGTTCGATTCGAGCATTGCCCCGGAGGAGTACTCCGATCCGTTGCCGCAGGCCTTGATCCTCACCGCCATCGTGATCACCTTCGCGGTGACCGCGTTCCTGCTCGCGATGATCTATCGTTCCTGGGCGCTGACCAGCGCCGATGTGGTTGCCGACGATACCGAGGATATTAAGGTTTCGCAGTCCACCGCATATGACGAAGAAGAAGATTCGCCGGTAGCCGAGGACACGACAGAATTCGTCGATGAAGAAGGCCGACCGATTAGAGAAGGGGAAGAGTAACCATGGAATTTCTCGAACTCTCCCCGCTGGCTGTGCTGCTGCCGATATTCGGTGCCGGCGCAGCGTTCCTGGCGCGCCGCCGCCTCCGTGTCCAGCGGCTGATCACGATCGGCATCCTCTGCCTGACGCTGGTCCTCGAAGCCGGCATGGTGGCAGCGGTGTGGGGCGGCGAAAGCTATGCCATCCACATTGGCGGCTGGGACTCGCCGTTCGGCATTGCGCTGATGGTCGACGGCTTCAGCTCCTTCATGCTGCTGATTTCGACCGTGGTGTCCCTCGCGGTGCTGTTCTACGCGACCAGCCAGGGCCTGGCCGATGGGGACGAACCGGGGCCGGTATCGGTCTTCCACCCGGCCTACCTGATTCTGCTCGCCGGCGTGTCCAACGCCTTCCTCGCCGCGGATCTATTCAACCTGTATGTCGGCTTCGAAATCCTGCTGACCGCCAGCTACGTGCTGCTGACCCTCGGCGGTACCGCCGAACGCATCCGCGCCGGAACCACCTATGTGGTGGTTTCGGTGGTGTCCTCGGTGATCTTCCTGATGGCGATCGCAATGATCTATGCCGCCACAGGTACCGTGAACATGGCAGACTTGGCGGTGAAGCTGCCCGAACTGGACCAAGGCCCGCACCTGATCCTGCACGTGCTGCTGCTTATTGCCTTCGGCATCAAGGCCGCCGTTTTCCCGCTCTCGCTCTGGCTTCCGGACTCCTATCCAACGGCTCCGGCCCCGGTCACCGCGGTATTCGCCGGGCTGCTGACCAAGGTCGGGGTGTACGCGATCATCCGTACCGAAACGCTGTTGTTCCCCGGCGGGACGGTTAACGCCGCGCTGCTGGTGGTTGCGGCATTGACCATGGTCATCGGTATTCTCGGTGCGCTGGCCCAGACGGACCTCAAACGTATGCTTTCGTTCACGCTAACCAGCCACATCGGCTACCTGATCTTCGGTGTTGCCGTCGGCGGACCGCTGGCCATCGCCGCCACCATCTACTACGTGGGCCACCACATCATCGTGCAGACCTCGCTATTCATGGTTGCCGGGCTCATCGAACGCCGAGCAGGCAGCGCGAACGTGACCAAACTCGGCTCGCTGGCCAAGCTGTCTCCGATGCTTGCCGTGCTCTTCTTCATTCCGGCCATCAACCTCGGCGGCATCCCGCCCTTCTCCGGATTCCTCGGGAAGTTCGGGCTGTTGCATGCGGCGTCGTCCGAGGCAGACGCCTTGACTTGGGTGGTCATCGGCGCCGGGCTGCTGACCAGTTTGCTGACCCTGCTTGCGATTATTCGTGTGTGGGCGCGTATGTTCTGGCGCCGTGCGGCGGATGCCGAGGTGCCAAACGCGCAATTGATCGCAGAATCGACGCGGGTTCTGGAACATGCCGCGGCAGGCGGCGCCGAGTCCCCGCATCTGGGCAGGAAGCTTGCCCGCGAGTTGGAATCCGAGTCCCTGCCTTGGGGGATGCGCTACGCGACCGGTTCGCTCGTTGCCGCAGGTATCGCGCTGACCATATTCGCCGGGCCGATCTTCGCCTTCTGTGAACGCGTGGCGGCCGAATTGATTGCACGTGAACCATTCATCAACGCAGTACTACCGTTGAGTTAGGAGGAAAGGCGCATGAAGGACAAGAACCTCAAACATCGTGACCAGCGCATCGATGATGCGCTGGATACCTCCGGTGTCCGTCACCGTGCCACCTTCAAGCAGGAGTGGCCGTTGCTCCTGCTGCTCATCTTCGTATGGGGTGCACTGTGGCAGGACTTCTCGGCCGGGAATCTATTGTTTGGCGCGATTATTTCGATCGTCATCGTGAATCTATTCCCGCTGCCGCCGGTGGTGCTTCCCGGACGAATAAACCTTTGGTATTGCCTGAAGCTCTTCGCGTGGTTCCTCGGTCAGGTATTCGTCGCCAGCGGCCATGTGGCGCGAGTTGCGATAGTACGCCGTAAGAAGGCACGCAGCGCGGTGATCGCAGTGCCGCTGCGCACCGAATCTGACTTGGTAGTGATGACCGTGGGCCATGTGCTGACCCTGATCCCAGGTTCCTTCGTGGTGGACGTGGACCGCAGCAGTTCCACCTTGTACCTGCACTATCTCGATGTGAATAGCGATGCGGATGTGGAAAAGGCGCGAGCGAATATCCACGACATTGAACGCCGGTTGATCATGGCCATCGGAAGCCCCGATGAATACGAGGCGATCAAGAATGAATGCGGTCCGGATTTCTCCAGCAGGAAGCCCAAGAAATGATTGAAATAGCTGTATGGATTGGCGGAGTGATGTTGGCGCTGGCCTCTATCGCTTGCCTGTGGCGGGTTTTCAAGGGCCCCTCGATTCTTGACCGGGTGCTCGCTCTCGACGTCATGCTGTTGATCATTTCCAGTGCGCTGTGCCTAGACATGGCGCTGAACCGGCACACCGATTACCTGCTGTTCACGGTGGTTGCATGCACCTTGGGATTCATCGGCTCGGTTACCGTCTCGCGGTTCGTATCGGATCAGAGGAACGCCTAATGGACACGTTCTTAGAAGCACTCGCTGCGCTCTTGCTGGTACTTGGTTCCCTGATGTCGCTGATCGCCGGAATCGGTTTAATTACCTTCCCGGATCTGCTTTCACGCATGCACGCGGCCACCAAACCACAAGTATTGGGCTTCCTGCTGCTCTTCGCCGGACTCATCATCCACTTGCGCAGCTGGGGACTGATCCCGGTCTTTGCATTGGCCTGGGGATTGCAGCTGCTGACTGCCCCGGTATCGGCGCACATGATTGGCCGCGCCGGATATCGCACGAAGCACGTGGCGAAAGAAACCTTGCATGTTGATGAACTAAAACAGGTCATTAGCAATCATTCGCAGACGACCGGAACCACCGCAGCGGTGCCGCCAGCGAAACCTGCACAGAACGACGAGCCCGAGAGCACCTAGCTGCTGGTTAAACTTTGGTGGGGCAGGCCAAATGGCCTGCCCCACCAAAGGAATTCGGCAATGTTACTTGCTGAACTTCTTCATGGCCTTGTTGGTGCCGCGATCAGCCAGCACCTGGATAATCGATGCGACCACGGCGGAGAAAATGGCGAACCCCAAAGCCTGGCGCATACTCGCTTCCGCGGCTGCTTCCTTGCCGTGACGTGGCGCGTCGTTTCCGGTGAAGCCTTTCCAGACCTTGTCGACCAGTCGGCTTCCAAGCATTCCCGCTCCCATTGAAATTCCAAGGGTAACAAGCTTCTGCACTGAGTTCATGAGGACCTCGCATTCGCGTCGTAAGGTTTCGTTCTGTAGCCCAGCATACCTGCGGTATGGTGGTTGAGCAGTAATCATTCCGACAGGGGAGCGTCATGCCGTTCGCGGTGCAAGACGCTGAGAGTGCGATAGATCGCAGACCCTCGAACCTGCCCCGGCTAGTACCGGCGAAGGAAGTCGAGCATCTCGGATGCGGATCATGGCGCGCGATTAAACGCCCACCGGTCCGTGCATCTCCCCTCCTTACATAGGAGGACAAACCTTATGAACGTTGCACCAGCAACTAACCGTGCCAGCTGGCGCGTGGTCGACATCGTTGTGGCCTCGGTAATCGCGGTCGCCTCGGGCGTTATCTTTTGGGCTTGGAACGCCGGATACGGATTGGTCAGCCTTGCTTTCGTGGCGTTCCCACCGGCAAGCGCCTTCGTATCTGGCATGTGGCTTTTTCCCGCGGTGCTCGGTGCGTTGATTATCCGGAAACCCGGTGCCGCGCTGTATTGCGAGATCCTCGCCGCCGTCATCTCAGCCTTGCTAGGTTCCCAATGGGGATTAGCGGTGCTGTTCTCCGGCCTGATCCAGGGGCTCGGAGCCGAGGTGGTCTTTGCCGCAGTGCGGTACCGCCGGTGGAACCTGCCGGTGGCACTGCTTGCGGGATTCATGTCGGGAATTTTCGGCGGAATCGGCGAAGCCTACCTGCTGGGGTACTTCGCTGAGTACACCGAGGCGATGAAGCTGTTCCACGTAGTTGCCATGGGCATTTCCGGCCTAGTTATTGCCGGACTTCTCTCGTGGTTGGCAACCCGTGCTCTGGCGAAGACCGGTGCCCTGGGAGCATTGGCTAGCCGTTCGGCACACCTTGAAGGTTCGCTGCGCAGTGCCTGAATTGAGTTCTTCGACTACCGAAGCCACCCCCGGGCACCTCGGCGGTGGCGGCTTTGAGATCACGGCCGACAACTTTGGCTGGCACCATGCCGAACGTCCATTGCCGGCGCTTAGCGGACTGGACCTGCATATTCCCGCCGGGCAGAAGGTCCTGCTGCTAGGCCCATCTGGCGCCGGTAAATCAACGCTCTTGCACGCCTTGGCTGGAGTTCTGGAGATCGACGAACGGCAGCAGGCCACTGGCAAACTGCAGATTCAGCGACGGGATGCCTTTGCCCGCAGCTTCCCGGTCGGGTTGATGCAGCAAGACCCCGAAACACAGATCGTGCAGAGCCGGGTCGGCGACGATGTCGCCTTCGGTGCGGAGAATCTTGGAATGGCTCCGGAACTGATCCGCGCGCGAATCCCCGAGGTGCTTCGCGCGGTAGGACTTGGGAATCTGGATTTGTCGCACCGCACCCAGGAACTCTCCGGTGGCCAGAAGCAGCGGCTGGCCTTGGCCGGGATTCTTGCTATGGGCCCCGGTCTGATGCTCCTGGACGAACCCACCGCAAACATTGACCCGTCGGGGATCGCGCCGCTGCGTGATGCGGTGATTGCCGCCGCCAATGCCACCGGTGCGACACTGCTTGTGGTGGAACATCGCTTGCAGGCCTGGGCAGAACACGTAGACCGCGTACTCGTCCTTGCCCCTGGCGGAGGGATCGCCCATGACCTCGAGCCGCGGGCGCTCTTTGAGAATGAAAAGATTCGCCGTGAATTAGCCAGGGCGGGCATTTGGATTCCCGGCTACGTTCCGCACACCGAACCTCTTCACTCACGCGAGGGAGCGGAACTGCTCGCGGCGGTGAACCTGCGCGCGGCGCGCCATCCGCAGGCGGTGCGCACGGCCGAAATCAACTTGCGGCTGCGCGCCGGCCAAGCGTTGGTAATTCGCGGGGAAAATGGTGCAGGGAAATCCACCTTGGCGCTGACCTTAGGCGGATTGCTTGAGCCGGCTACGGGCAGTGTCGAAGCAAGCAGCGACCTGGCCGATGGGTTGAGTCCGCAACCCTTCAGCTGGCGGGCAGGGGCATTGGTTGCACGGATCGGGTCGGTATTCCAGGAACCGGAACATCAATTCGTCACGCAAAGCGTCCGCGAAGAATTGGCATTCGCACCTACCCGAGCACGCCAGGCCGGGGTGGAGAACGAGAAGTACGCTCCAGCGCAGATTGCTCTGCGGGTGGAGGAACTGCTGGACCGCTTGGGGCTTGCCCATCTGGGCGAGGCCAACCCGTTCACGCTCTCCGGTGGCGAGAAACGCCGACTTTCGGTAGCGACGGTGCTGGCCGCCTCACCAGATGTATTGATCTTGGACGAACCGACCTTCGGGCAAGATGCCAATACGTGGCTGGAACTGGCAAACATCCTGATCGAGGCGCTCGAATCGGGGATAACCGTGGTCGCGGTGACCCACGATGAAGATTTCGCTCACGCGCTCAACGCGGCGCAGATCGTAATGACTCGCGAGGAGCCGGATGCCAAGCCGGCAGCGGTACGCCAAGGCCCGATGCTCGACGCGCCCTTGGGGGATAGCTGGCTGGCAAAAATCAATCCGTTGGCCAAGCTGGGTGCGATCGCTGCGGCAACCTTGCCGTTGATCTCGACCATCGACTGGGTCTCTGCCTGCGTGGTCATCCTTGCTACGCTCTTTGCCTTGCCGCTGGCGGGCTTGCGTTTGGGCACGTTTATGCGCCGCGGCTGGCCGCTTATTGTTGCCGGGGCCCTCGCCGCCTGGGGAATTGCCTTGGTAGGTGAAGACTCCGGCGAAACGCTGCTAAGCCTGGGGATACTCAGCATTACCGAAGGATCGGTGAGCGCCGGAGTAGCTACCGGATTGCGTACCCTGGCGCTCGCGGTGCCCACGGTGCTCTTGCTCAGTTCCACGAACCCCAGCGACCTCGGCGGCGCCTTGGCGCAACAGCTCAAGGTTCCGCACCGATTCGTCTTGGGAGCCCTTGCCGGGATGCGGTTGCTGGGCTTGCTGGTGGAGGAATTCACCACCCTGACGCTGGCCCGCCGCGCGCGAGGAGTCGGCGACCTTCGCTCACCGACCCAACGGGTGAAGGCGAAGCTCGGGCAGGTGCTCGCGCTGTTGGTGCAGGCATTGCGCCGTGCCGGAAGGCTTGCGGTGACTATGGAAGCCAAGGGCTTTGGCACGGGAACACGTACCTGGGTGCGCTCGGTGTCCTTCACCTGGCGTGACGGCGCGGTGTTGGCAACGGGTGTGCTATTGGGTACCGTGGCCATCGGTGCCGCCTTGTGGGCGGGCACCTTCAACCTGGTCTGGAGTTAGCGGACCGAAGCGCTGAGCTCGCTGAGCTCCGCATGGAGCTCGGCGTCTAGGCGCAGCGGTTTCGCGTCAAGGGTGTGGACCGCAGTGAGCAGCCGTACCGAAGAAACCAGCCAGACCCCATCGGCCTGATAGAGGTCCTCCGGTCGGAGCGGACCGTAGCCCAGCTCCCAACCGTACTGTTCCGCCGCGTCGAAGATCGCGCTTTGGGTAGTGCCGGGCAGGATGCCAGTTTCAAGCATCGGGGTGATCAGCCGTTTGGTGTCTCCATCGCGTTGGGCAATGAGCACGGTTGAAGTTGGGCCCTCCAAGACCACACCGTCCGAGGAGGTGAAGATGACGTCCTGGGCTCCGTGCTTGTGCGCGAAACGCAAGGCCGCCATATTCACCGCATAGGACAAGGTTTTGGCGCCCATCAGAAGCCAGGGGGCCCGCTCGGCAAGCTTCGAATCGTAGCCGCGGTCCAGCAGCAGAACGTCGATTCCGGTCTCGCGCTGGTCTTTGCCCAACTGCGGGGCGGGGGCCACGGTTACCCAGCACAGCGCCTGCTCGGCATCGGAATCAGCGCGCGAAACCACGAGTTTGACCACTGCTTCTTCGGCGCCGCCATCGGCGTCAAAGTCAGCCACGGCGGTATCGATGGCCGCGCGCCAACGGTGCTCGTCGGGGATGACAAGATCGCAGGCCTCGGCGGAAATAGCCAGACGGGCCAGATGCGCTTCCATTTTGCGTACGGCCTGGTTGGTGTACAGCATCGACTCGAACACGCCATCGCCTCGAGTCACGCCTTGGGCGGTTACTGGAAGTTGTGGTGCGTTAATGTCTGCCAAGCGCCCGGCAGGATACGCCGGATCAAGGAATACGAGTGAGCTCATAGTTAAAGATTATCGAAACTTTGCCGCACTACGCACCAATGAGGGCTTCAAGCACGCACAAGTCGCCACGGATTGGATAGTCTAAGTCAAGGAGTTTGGCGCGCTGACTGCGTCAAAGACGCTAAATTCGTAAATGAAAAAGAGAGCGGAGCGTGTTTAGATGTTGCCTAGCGGCGAACTGTTGCTTCAGATTGGTGCCGTCCTGTGGCCAATTGCCGTAGCAATTGACATCATTGTGCGCTTCGTGATGATTGGCATCGTCCCCGGAAACCGCCGTCCAACCACCGCCATGGCCTGGCTATTGGCGATCTATTTCATTCCCGTGGCAGGCCTGGCCGCCTACCTGCTTTTTGCGAATCCGAGGCTTTCGCGGCGTCGTTTGGAGAAGCAACGCCGCGCCAATGAAAGCATCACGAACGCCACCTCCCACATGCAGCTTCCCGAAGAATTCCACTCCACCGAAGAATGGGTGGAGTCTGCGGTCGTCCTCAATCGCAAGCTTGGGGCGTTCCCGCTTGACGGAGGAAACAAAATTGAGGTGCTTTCCAATTACAAGGCATCCCTGGAATCCATGCGCCAGGCGATCGAGCAGGCGCAACGCTACGTGCACATCCAGTTCTACATCATGGGCGATGATGAAGAATATGTTGGCCCGGTCCTCGACGCATTGGAGGCCGCCGCACGCCGCGGGGTGAACGTCCGCCTGCTCTTCGACCATCTAGGCACCTTGCGCGTGACCGGCTACCGGGATTTGAAGAAGCGGCTGCGCAAATCGGACATCGAATGGCGCGCGATGCTGCCCATCGACCCGATTGGCCGGCGCTGGCGACGCCCCGATCTGCGCAACCACCGCAAGATCCTCGTCGTGGACGGTGCGGTAGCGTTCACCGGCAGCCAGAACCTGATCGAACCGGGCTACAAGCGCGAGTCAGCCCATGCCCTAGGCCGCGAATGGGTCGAGATGATGCTGCGCGTCGAGGGTCCATTGGTGCGTAGCCTGGACGTCACCTTCGCGACCGATTGGTGGCAGGAAGATGACACTACCGATGTCTTGTCGGATTTGACCGAAGCCTCGCACCCGCTGTCGCAGGCAGACCAACCCGGAGCAACACTCGCCCAGGTATTGCCGAGTGGACCGGGCTACGAATCCGAAAATAACTTGCGGCTATTCAATACCCTGATGTACTCGGCCACCGAACGGCTGAAAATCACCAGCCCGTATTTCGTGCCCGATGATTCGCTGCTCTATGCCATCACCACCGCCGCGCAACGCGGCGTGGAGGTCGAGCTTTTCGTCTGCGAAAAAGGAGACCAGTTCCTGGTGCATCACGCGCAACAGTCCTATTATCAGCAGCTGCTGCAAGCTGGCGTGAGAATCTACCGCTACCCGGCCCCGAAGGTCCTGCACACGAAGTGTTTCACCGCCGATAACGATGTTGCCGTGGTCGGCTCCTCGAATATGGATATGCGGTCGTTCAGCTTGAATATGGAGATTTCGGTGATGATGCTCGGCCCGGAGATTGTCGACGCGGTGAACAAGGTGCAAGATCACTACCGCGAAATATCTTCGGAGCTGACCTTGAGCGAGTGGCGCCGCCGTCCACGCTTGCAGCGCTGGATCGACAACGTCTGCCGGTTGACCGCTACGCTGCAGTAATCCACGGGGCTCAGTCCCGCACCGGGAATTCTGTGCCGAGCGCCGAAAGCACACCCACGGATTTGGTGAGCACTTCTTCCCATTCCTCCTGCGGGTCGGAATCGGCGGTGATGGCACCGCCAAGCCCGAGGCTCAATTCCCAGCCATCGGTGGACAGCCGATCGCAGACAAGGGTACGGATGACTACCGAAAAATCCGCCGATCCATCGTGGCCAAGGTAGCCTACGGCGCCCGAGTAAAGCCCGCGGGGCCGTTGCTCTTCCAATTCGTCGAGGATCTCCATGCTCGAGAGCTTCGGCGCTCCGGTCATCGACCCCGGAGGAAACGCTTCGCGCAGGGCCAGGGCCGCGTCTTGGCGGCTTCGCAGCCGGGCATCAATGGTGGAAACCATTTGATGAACCGTCGCATAGGTCTCCACCGCGCACAGGCGCTTGACGGCTACCGTGCCGGGGAGCGCATAGTGCGACAGATCGTTGCGCAGCAGATCCACGATCATGATGTTTTCGGCGCGGTCTTTCGGGTGCGTGGCCAGATCGTGGGCCAGCGCCAGATCTTCGGGCTCGCTTTTACCGCGCGGGCGGGTTCCCTTGATCGGTTCGGCACGAAGTTTGCCGTGGGCGTCCAAGCTCAGGAATCTTTCCGGGGAGATGCTGGCGACCTCGAGATCCGCCATGCGAAGGTAGTGCGCAAAAGGTGCGGGGCTGGATTCGCGCATCCGGCAATAGGCTTCGAAGGGCGAGAAATCTTCGACCCGGGCTTTCAGCACAGTGGTGAGGCAGGCCTCGTAGGTGTTTCCCTCAAAAATCTGTTGTTGAACCGTCCGGACCTTCTGCCGATATCCGTTGGCGGAATCTGCGCATTCGAAGTCCAGGGCCGGCAATGGGGCGCCCTGGCGCGTACCGGCCGCGGCGGCCGCCGCGATGATCTCGCTAAGCGCGGCTACGCGGTCGGCGGCGCAGTGGAGCATCAGGCGATCCAACCGGTGGTCGACGACCAAGAGGGCATCGGGGCAGAAGAACTGCGCGTCGGGCCGAGTGCTGCCATCGGCCAACAGGACGCTGCGATCTTGTGCGCCGAGCTCGCGGCTCAATTCATAGCCCAGATAGCCCACCCATTGCGGCAGCGGATACTCCTGGGCCAGCGCCGAGTGCGGGGGCCACAAACGGTGCAGGGCGGTGAAGAACTCCCCGCCTTGCTGCACGGTGGCCGAGCCGGCATGGACTACGGTTCGATTCGCTACGCTCGAAAGGACTGCGGCGGCGGGATCCAGCGCCAAGGCGAGCACCGAGTACCTATTGCGATCCAACGGATCGGTAAGTTTGTGGCTCGTGGATTCCAGCAGTGCGGCCCTCGGCAGGGCGGAAGCTACGGCCTCAAACAGGGCCGCTACATCTGCCGGCGCCGCGAAGGTCGCCTGCAGCGCTGGGGCCGGCGCCGGGTCATCGTGGGGGAGCAGGCGTTGCAGCGCGGCCGGGAGGAATCGATGCGCCGTGCGTAGCTGTTGGCTCGGGGTTTGCTCCGTTGCCGCATTCAGCACGATGGTGACGTGTTCTTGCGGGGCCTCTGCGTGGAGATAGGCCGTCTCTTGGGCAGCCCACTGCTGCCAGTACGGGCGGTAGGTTTCGCCGTCTCGCGCCAACGCCCGCTCGCGGCGCAGGGTCGCGGGCGCGTCCAGCCAGATGCTCACATCCACGAAGTCGCGCGCAGCGGTTCCAGCGGCGCCAACGCCTTCGATGATGAGCACCGGGCCGGGGGCAAAGGTTCGTGGCGCCCCGTATTGGTTCGTTTCCCAGTCCCAGGCTTGCCAAGCCACTTCGTGGCCTTGAGCCAGTTCGGGAAGGAGCTCAGCGTAGAGCTTCCGGGCGCGTCCAAGCCCATCCCATCCGGGATACAGGTCTTCGAGGTGCAAGATATCTGCGCTTGCGCTGGCCCCCAGGGTGGTGGCTAGGGCGGCCGCGAATTGTGTTTTGCCCGCGCCGGAACGACCGTCGAGGGCAATAATATATGGTCTAGCGGTTTCCACGGGAGGCGATATTACTCCGCACATAATCGACGAGGGCGGGCAGGCTGGCAGCGATCATCTTCCAAGTTTCCCTGAAATCCCCGGCGTCGCCATACCAAGGGTCGTAAACGCCCTGGCTGTCATGGGGCTCGTTGGCAATTGCCGGATCGAAAGACCGGAACATGCGAAGCAGCGGTCGATCGGCTTGGTCGATCTCGGCTAGGTCCGGCACAAGGAATTCGAAGTGATCGGTGTCCATTGCCAATACCAGGTCCATATGCGCCAGTTCTTCGACGGTGACCTGTTGCGCCACATGCTCGGTGGCATCAAGACCGTGCTCGCGCAGGGTGTTTGCCGCCCGCGGGTCGATGGGATGGCCAACTTCCCCGTCGGTGGTCGCCCTGGAAGAGAGCTCGACCTCGGAGACCCCCGCGTCGCCCAACGCATTTTTGAGCATGTACTCGGCCATAGGCGAACGGCAGATGTTTCCCGTGCACACGATCATTATCCGGAACATGTCATTAGTCTAGGCACAAGTGGGGCTAACCTTCGAGAGCTACGCGCCCTATTTATGAGAACAAAAAGGCAACGATTTTGCTACGCGCTTCGGTGCCCTGGTGCTGCGCGGTGACTAATGCAGGAAAAGCAGCAGTGCGGCCACGAAAATGAAGAGCGTGCCAAAGACCAGATTAAGGATCTTCGCTCCGCGCGTGGTGGCGGTGAATCGTTGAAAGGTGCGTGCCGTGGCGGCGAAGAAGAACCACATCACCAAGATATCCACGCAAATGATCGTGCCGATGTAGATGGCATACTGCGCGATCAGCGGCTGGTCCGGACGAATGAACTGCGGTGTGAACGCCAGGAAGAACACGATGGCTTTGGGGTTCAGCAGATTCACCAGGATTCCGCGCCGAACCATGGCCCAGCGGCCCACCGCACCGCCTTGAGTGGTTCCGTCCGAGGCGACATCCGGTTTGGAAAGAATCATGCGGATGCCCAAATACACCAGATAGGCCGCGCCGGCATAGCGCACCGCGGCGAAGATCGCCGGTGATCCGGCAACCAGCAGCCCGACTCCAGCGGCAACGATGATCACGTGCATGAGCAACGCGATCTGCTGGCCGAGGATTCCCCAGATGGATGAGCGGAAGCCAAGCCTCATCGCGTTGGTCATCGTATTGATTGCGCCAGCGCCCGGGGTGAAGCTGATGACGATGCTCGCTCCGAGCAGGGAGATCCAAAGTGCAAGAGTCACTGGATCAGCTTAGTGTGTTTCGGCCCCCGGAGCGGATTTGGCTTCGTGACGTGACACGACTTCAGCTCTGGCGGCGTCGACCCCGGCTACGACTCGGCTCATGAAATCGGTAATGAGCGAGATTTGCTCGGAATCGTAGTCGGCGACGATTTCGAGCATGTTCTTGCCCAGCGGCAGAAACATCTCCTTCCCTGCGCGGCGTGCTTTGTCGGTCATCGCGATGCGCACGACCCGGCGGTCCTTGTCGGTTCGCTGCCGTTCGATATAGCCGATCTTTTCCAGCCGATCGAGCATCGCCGTCGTTGCCGGCGAGCTTAACTGCAGGTCCCGGCTTAGATCCCGCGGGGAGGGAAGGGCGCCGCGCAGCTGATGCTTCATGATGATCGAAAGCGCGTTCATATCCGTGCGGTGCGTGCCGTGGATCGATCCGGTCGACTCAACATATCGATCGGATGCAAGGCCGAATTCTCTTAATAGCGCCACAAGCTGATGGTTTGTAGTCGTAGACATGACTTTGATTGTATAGTTCATTTAATCATTCCATGATGGAACTACTTTCTGCTAGGCTGAGCTTGCCCGACATTCTTGGCAGAACCGTGTCATTGCGAAAAGGAACAAATCGTGCCGCATCTGAGAAAGCCAGAGTTGCCTTCGAAAAAGAAAGCCGTGGGAGTCCGCTTGGGGGTGTATTCCCTGGTGATCTTGCTTTGGTTGGCGATTGCAGGGGTGGGCGGGCCAACTTTCGGCAAGCTCTCCGAAGTCCAGACGAATGACCAGGTTGCCTTCCTGCCGGCAACCGCAGAGGCGACCCGAGCCCTTGAATGGCAGAACAAGTTCCGCACCTCGGATGCGATTCCGGCGGTGGTTCTGGTCACGAGCGAAACCGACCTCCCGGCCAGTGCCGGGGAGGACCTGGCCGCGCAGCTCGCGGACTTCGCCTATCTTGACGGGCAGGTTACCGGCCCCTTCGTTTCGGAAGACGGGCAAGCCGTTGAACTGCTGGTGCCGGTGAGCGCAGAGGTGAAAGCGAATGTTGGAGTCGAAGACCTTCGGGCGAAGCTGGCGCAGATCATCCCCGATGGCACCACGGGTTATGTCACCGGCCCCGCCGGGTTCAGCGCCGACCTCACCGAAGCCTTCGGCGGAATTGACGGGGTGCTTCTGGGCGTAGCCCTCGTGGCCGTGCTCGTCATCCTGCTGCTGGTCTATCGATCGGTGCTGCTGCCATTTGCAGTATTGCTCACCTCGGTGGTGGCGCTTTGCGCGGCGATCCTCACTGTTTACTACATGGCCGATGCGCAGTGGATCAGCCTCGACGGGCAGTCGCAAGGAATCCTGTCGATTCTGGTGATCGGTGCGGCGACGGATTACTCGTTGCTCTTCGTGGCGCGGCACAAGGAAGCTCTGGCGGAAGGCAAGGACAAGCGCCAAGCCGTCGCCAAGGCCTGGCGCAGCTCCTTGGAGCCGATTGTCGCCTCCGGCGGCACCGTGACGGTCGGCCTGCTCTGCCTGCTGTTCTCCGATCTGAACTCGAACAAGGCGCTGGGGCCGATTGGGGCCAGCGGCATCATCTTCTCCATCATTGCCGCTCTGACCTTCCTGCCCGCAGTGCTTGGCCTGCTCGGCCGGGCCGCCTATTGGCCATTCCCGCCGAAAGCCGCACAGCACGGTGAGCATGCCGTGGTGAAAGAAGGGCTGTGGGGGCGCATCGCGAACTTCGTCGCTGCCCATCCGCGTCCCATCTGGATCCTCACGTTGTTGGTTCTTGCCGCGGGTGCGCTGGGGGTAACCCAGCTCAAGGCGCATGGCGTTCCGCAAAGCGAGCTGGTCATTGGCGGTTCGGAATCACGGGACGGGCAGGCCGCCCTCGGTGAGCACTTCCCTGCGGGATCCGGCTCACCAGCCATCGCGGTGGTGAGCGAAGCCGATGCGGCCATCATCCTCGAAGATGTACTGGATGTCACCGGAGTGGACTCCGCTTACTTGCAGGCAGAAGACGGCGGGCCAGCCATGGCCGCACGCGGTGCCGACCCGCAAGTGATCGAGGGACGCAGCCTGATCTCCATCACATTGAGCGACGCCGCGGACTCGGATGAAGCCAAGGAAACCATTGGCGCACTCCGCGCGGCGGTTCATGCGGTGGACGCCGAGGCGCTGATCGGCGGAACCACCGCGACGCAGCTCGACACGGCCGATACCGCTCTGGCGGATTTGGCCAAGATCATTCCGCTGACACTCATAGCGATCCTGATCATTCTGATGCTGTTGCTGCGTTCGGTGCTCGCGCCGGTGCTGTTGATCGTCACCACGGTCATCTCCTACGGAACCGCAATGGGCGTGAGCGCCTTGGTGTTCAACGGCATCTTCAACTTCTCCGGCGCAGACCCGGCGGTGCCCCTGTTCGGTTTCGTATTCCTGGTGGCCCTCGGCGTGGACTACAACATCTTCCTGATGACCCGGGTGCGTGAGGAAACCTTGAAGTATGGAACCCGCGAGGGCATGCGCCGGGGGCTGAAGGTAACCGGCGGGGTGATCACCTCGGCGGGTGTAGTTCTGGCAGCGACTTTTGCGGCCTTGGGTGTCGTGCCGATCATGTTCCTCGCCCAGCTGGGATTCATCGTGGCCTTCGGGGTTCTGCTTGATACCTTCGTCGTTCGAAGCCTGCTGGTGCCGGCGCTAGTGGAGGAAATCGGGCCGAAAGTCTGGTGGCCCTCGAAGCTCGCGAAGAAGGCCGAATAACCCCCGACGTGTCTGAGATCTCTTGATTTGCGGGCATTTGACGGACTCAGGCACTGTCTGGGTCCGTCAATGGCCTGTAGACTGGGGTTGTGCGCACCAGTAAGTGATTTGGTGATTCTCCCGGAAAGCTCGGTGCGCATTCGTCGACAGTTTAGATTTCCCGCTGATGATCTGCGCCGCAATGCGCCTTTCCTCTCCCCAAGTTATCGGCCCGATTATGGCTTTTGCTTGTGGTGGACTTCCTCCTGGCTCGGCGAAACCAAACGTCGAAACCGGCGTGCGAATCAGAGAGAAAGTTTGAGCGTGACTACAACTTTTAGCGCCCTTGGCGTGCCCGAAAACCTATCGAATGTCTTGGCGAAGCTAGGCATCGAATCGGCCTTCCCCATTCAGGAAGCGACCCTTCCCACCACACTTGCAGGCGGCGACGTCCTGGGCCGTGGACAGACCGGTTCCGGCAAGACCCTTGCCTTCTCGATCCCATTGGTAGCGCGCTTGGCGCAGCGACCACAGCGTCGCAAGGCTCGCTTCCCACGAGCATTGATCATGGCTCCAACCCGCGAATTGGCCACCCAGATTGCCAAGGCAGTGGACCCACTGGCGGCAGCCTCCGGACTGCGCACCACCGTGATCTACGGCGGCGTGGCTCAGAGCCGCCAGGAGAAGGCCATGAACGAGGGCGTTGACATTGTCATTGCCTGCCCCGGCCGCCTTGACGATTTGATCAAGCAGAAGGTCGTTGACCTGTCCCAGCTGGAAATTTCGGTTCTGGACGAGGCCGACCACATGGCCGACATGGGCTTCTTGCCGGTAGTGCGCCGCATCATGGACCGCATGCCAACAGGAATCCAGCACATGCTGTTCTCCGCCACCTTGGACAATGGCGTGGACAAGGTCGTCAAGCGCTACCTGAGCAATCCAACCATCCACTCGGTTGATGCCCCGGAAGCCGCGGTGAACACCATGGAACACCACGTCTTCGTGATCCCGGCTGACGACAAAAAGGAACTGATCCGTATTCTGGCTCAGGGCACCGGACGCCGCATCATGTTCATGCGCACCAAGCACCACGCCAAGAAGATGGCAGTTGTCCTTTCAAAGGCTGGAGTCCCGGCAGTTGATTTGCACGGCAACCTGTCGCAGAACGCTCGTGATCGCAACCTCGCAGCCTTCTCCTCGGGTGAGGCGAAGGTACTGGTAGCCACCGACGTGGCCGCCCGTGGCGTACACGTTGATGGTGTGGAGCTCGTTGTGCACGTGGACCCACCGGCAGAACACAAGGCCTACACCCACCGCTCGGGCCGTACCGCACGTGCAGGTTCGGATGGAACCGTAGTGACCATCTGCACCCCTGATCAGCAGGGCGACGTTTCGACTTTGCTGAAGCAGGCCGGGCTGAAGGTACCTTTCGAAAAGGTCAACCTGAACTCGCCAGTTGTGGCTAAGGTCGTCGGCGAAGTTGCCGAACTCGTTCCTTATGTTGCTCCAGCACAGCAGACCCGCAACCCAGCGAAGAAGAAGCCTGCCGGCGAATCCTCGAACGCCCGTGGCGGACGCGGTGGCGCACGCAATGCACGCGGCGGCAAGCCTGCCGGTGAGGCGCAGGGCCGCGGCGGAGACCGTCGCCGTTCAGATCGTTCCGGTGCATCGAACCAGTCGGAGCGTCCAGCACGCGAATCACGCGGCGCTAATGCTGAGCGTCCAAGCCGTTCGGCTCGTGGAGCGAATGGCGAGCGTCCGTCGAACTCCCCACGCTCAGCACGATCCGGAGGCCGCAATGCTGCAGGTGCCGCAGGTGGTCGCTCACGTGGACCACGTCGTGCATCAAGCCCTGCTACCGGCGGACGGTAAGAACTAGTACGAAAAAGAACCTCCAGACAGCCAAAAGCTGTCTGGAGGTTCTTTTTGTAGTGGGGTTGCCGACCTGACCGGACAATGGGAATTGGAGACTTTTGCGCCGCATTGTGCAAACGTTTCCTATGTAAAAAGTTGGAAAAATACTGAAAAGTTTGATGTTTTCCCTGCATCCGAGTGTAAATGTTGGAAACGCTTGCACTTGATGGAATTCGCTCAGTAGTGTGGGCTGAATCACTGGCGAGTCAGCTCTTATGGCTTGCCGCTCGCACCTTCGAACTCAATGGAGCATTTCGTGAACAGCAAAAGCGCTGCTTCCTCCGTGCGCAGTCAGCCTCTGCCACCATACCTTCATAAACGTAGTTGGCGTCGTTGGGTCACCGCCTTGGCCGCAACCCCGATGCTGGCGCTCGCACCCCTGGCTAGTATTCCCGCCGTGGCAGATGAAACTTCTGTGACTCTGGCCGGTTCTTTTCAGTCGTTGTTGGGATGTTCCGCTGACTGGATGGCTGACTGTGAAGCTACCAGCCTGCAATCCACGGACCAGGAAGGGCAATACAGCCTGGAAGTGGAAGTTCCGGCGGGGAACTATGAATACAAAGTAGCGTTGAACAAAAGCTTTGACACGTCTTATGGACTGGATGGGGGAGAAGAGAACATTCCCCTAGCCCTGAGTGCGGATAGTCGATTGCGCTTCACCTTTGATACGGCCACTGGGCTGACACAAGTTGTGCCACTGGACCTTCGCGGAGAATATTCAGATACTGATGCCGAATTGGTCGCTGCGCCGGTCAGGCAAGCCGGTTCTGGTGAGCAATTCTATTTCGTCTTGACAGACCGCTTTGCCAATGGCTCAACGGCTAACGACACCGGCGGTTTGGAAGGTGATCGACTAACCACCGGGTTTGATCCGACGGACAAAGGATTCTATGAAGGCGGTGATATCGCAGGCTTACACTCCAAGCTCGACTACATTCAGGGCCTTGGCACCAGCGCCATCTGGCTCACGCCCAGTTTTAAGAACATGCCGGTTCAGGGTAGTGGTGATGATGCCAGCGCCGGATATCACGGCTATTGGGTCACCGATTTCACTCAGATCGACCCACATCTAGGCACCAATGAAGAACTCTCCGAACTGATTGATGACGCCCACAAGCGTGGCATCAAGGTGTATTTCGACATCCTCGTGAACCATACCGCGGATCTCATCGACAATAAGGAAAAGAAGTATTCCTACGTTGAGCAGTCTTCCCTTCCCTATAAGGATGCTCAGGGTCAAGCCTTTGACCCGGCGGACTACGCAGGCAGTGATACCTTCCCAGAGCTAGACGCTTCCAGTTCCTTCCCTTATACCCCGGTTGTTTCTGACCAAGTCAAGAAGGTCCCCGACTGGCTCAATGATCCAACGCTCTATCACAACCGCGGGGACTCAACCTGGGAAGGTGAGTCGGTCACCTATGGCGATTTTCAGGGGCTTGATGACCTCATGACCGAAAATCCTAAGGTTGTCAACGGTTTCGCAGAGGTCTACAAGAACTGGGTGGACTTCGGAATTGATGGCTTCCGCATCGACACCGCAAAACATGTGAATTTTGAATTCTGGGAACAATGGACCAAACAAGTTCAGGACTATGCACGAGCCCAGGGTAAAGACGACTTCTTCATGTTTGGCGAAGTTTATGATGCCGATGCAAAGAAGCTTTCGCCCTACGTGCGTAAGACGGAAATGAATTCCGTCCTTGATTTCACGTTCCAATCTGCTGCTGCCGGTTTCGCGGGAGGAAATTCAGCCAAAACGCTAAGCACGCTGTTCTCGGCGGATGACTACTACACCACGGCAAACACCTCAGCTGATGCTCTACCAACTTTCCTTGGCAATCACGATATGGGGCGCATTGGGTACTTCCTGAACAACAGCAATCAGAAACTCAAACGTGATGAACTGGCCCATGAACTGATGTTCCTGACCCGTGGCCAGCCGGTGGTTTACTACGGTGACGAACAAGGATTTGCAGGCACCGGTGGAGACAAGGATTCTCGCCAATCACTGTTCGCTTCTCAAGTCTCGGAGTATCAGAACCAAGAATTGATTACCGGAGAAAAGCTCGGAACCCAAGATCGTTATGACAGTGATTCTCCGTTGTACCAGCACATCGCGGCCCTTTCTAAACTTCGCGAATCAAACAAAGCGCTGAAGGGCGGGGCACAAGTAGAGCTATACGCCCAAGATTCCAAGGGAGTCTATGCATTCTCGCGTGTGGACCGTGACGAGAAAACCGAATACCTGGTGGCCCTGAACAACTCGGAAGAATCCGCTGATGTTGAGTTGTCGACTCTGACCTCCGACGCAACCTACTCAGCGCTCTATGGCGCCGAAGACAAACTCAGCAGTGCTGCGGACGGGAAACTCAACGTGACGGTGCCAGCGCTATCTGCAGTGGTTTATAAAGCTGACAAGAACGTAGATAGTGCTGCCTTCACACCTGAGATTTCCGCTCCAAAATCTGGGGCCGGGCTCAGCGGCGTAACACCCGTATCCGTGGATTTAGGCGAACAGGCGTGGGCTGAAACAAGCATGTCGTGGCGTGAAGTGGGCACCGAGAAGTGGCACCTACTGG
Source organism: Glutamicibacter sp. AOP12-B1-11 (assembly GCF_052379245.1). Taxonomy (NCBI): domain Bacteria; kingdom Bacillati; phylum Actinomycetota; class Actinomycetes; order Micrococcales; family Micrococcaceae; genus Glutamicibacter; species Glutamicibacter sp. AOP12-B1-11. Next base: position 91,690 of record NZ_JBQSYL010000019.1, read on the forward strand.
GCGTGGCAGAAGACCACACCCCACGAGTCTTCCACGACGTTTCATCGCTACCACAAGGCACCTTGGTGGAATATCGTGCCGTGAGTAACAATGCCGCAGGAGAACGCAGCGCCGCTTCCACCTATGCTTCCGTGGGCAACGACGTTTCCGGGTTTGCGAAGGAAAAACCGGCTGAATCGGATATCTCCATGGTCACCGTGCCGGGAAGCCATAACACCGAAATGGGTTGTGTCACCGACTGGGATCCGGCCTGCGAGGCAGCCAAACTCACTGAACAGCCTGGCGGGGTCTATTCTGGTGAATTCGATGTCCCAGCAGGGGACTATGAATACAAGGTAGCCATCAACGGATCATGGGATCTGAGCTACGGCGCTGGTGGTATTGCCGGTGGTGACAACCTTAAATATTCTCACGAAGGTGGGACCGTCAAGTTCTTCTTCGATCCCCGCAACAACATCGCACAAAGCGATCAACAGGGTCCGATGATCACCTTACCGGGAAGTTTTCAAGACGAATTGGGCTGTAAATCCGACTGGGATCCAACCTGTCTCGCTACTTTAATGGCGGACGCTGATGCTGACGGTACCTACGAATTCACTACGGAGAAGATCCCGGCTGGTACCTACGAATTTAAGGTGTCACACAACTTCGGGTGGGACGAAAATTATGGCGTTGACGGTGCCGCCGGAGGTGCTAACTACAGTCTTTCGGTAACCGAAGGAAAGCCAGTGAGCTTCAGCTACGACTCGAAGACTCACCTGTTGCAGTTTGGTTCTGACACCCAAACAGTCGCCGGCGTTGGTCAAATGAAAGCGCAGTGGATTTCCGCTGACACCCTAGCGATTCCTCGTGATCTAGGCACTGGTGAAAACTATGCCCTCTACGCTTCAAAGGACGCCAGCTTGAAATTGGAGGGAGAAGAGATCTCCGGTGCGAAGCCAATCGAGCTCAAAGAAATTATTGGTGGGTTGAGTGCCGAACAACGCAAGAAGTTCCCACACCTTGCCGACTACCGTGCCTTGCGTGTTGAGCTAGATCGCGAAGACGTAGCCTCTGCATTGCGTTCACAACTGGCATTGGCACGATTTGATGGCGAAGGGGATACCCAGAAACTCACCGCCTTCACCGGAGTTCAGAGTGCTGGTGTCATTGATGATCTCTATGCCAAGGCGCTTGACGATGTAGAACTCGGCGTGAGCTTCACCGGAAAACGCCCTACCTTTAGGCTCTGGGCACCCACGGCCCAAAAAACAACACTGCTGATTACTGACAAGAAGGAGAAGACTGCACGATACGCTGCTAGCTATTCGAAGGACAGCGGTGTGTGGACGGTAAAGGGTAAACCTCAGATGGCTGAGGCGAAGTACCGGTGGGAAGTTCAGGTCTTTGTCCCTGAAACGGGCAAGATCGAAACGAATATTGTTACCGATCCATATTCGGTTGCGTTGACCACTAATTCCACCCACTCGGTCGCGGTGAGCTTGGAAGACCCTCACCACCAGCCAAAACAGTGGCGTAAGGCCAAAGCCAAAAACGTCGAAAAGGACGTGGACCGCAGCATCTATGAACTGCAGATCCGTGACTTCTCGATTTCAGATGCTTCGGTGCCCGAGAATCAGCGGGGCCGCTACGGAGCGTTTGGAGCAAATGGGGCCGGGAGTAAACAGCTCAAACAGCTTTCCGAGGCTGGCCTGACTACCGTTCACCTGCTGCCAAGTTTTGATATCGCCACCATTGAGGAGGAACAGTCACAACGTGTTGAGACGGACTGTGATCTGAAGTCGCTGCCGGCAGCTTCCAGCAAACAACAAGAGTGCGTTACTGCCCACGGTGATGAAGACGGATTCAACTGGGGGTACGACCCCTTCCATTTCATGGCTCCGGAAGGTTCGTACGCCACGAACCCTGAAGGAGCGAACCGTGTCGAAGAATTCCGCTCGATGGTTGGATCCTTGCACAGCATGGGGCTAGAAGTAGTGCTTGATCAGGTGTTCAACCACACCGCAGCCTCGGGTCAAGCCGATCGCAGTGTGCTGGATAAGATCGTGCCTGGCTACTACCACCGACTTGATGCCACCGGGAAAGTGGAAACCTCGTCCTGCTGTCAGAACCTGGCCACGGAACACGCTGCGGCGCAGAAACTGATGGTTGATGCCCTGGTGGTGTGGGCCAAGGACTATAAGGTTGATGGATTCCGTTTTGACCTCATGGGCCACCACTCACGAGAAACCATGGAAGCCGTACGCAGTGCATTAGATGAACTGAAGCCGGGACGTGACGGAGTGGACGGCAAGTCCATTTACCTCTATGGCGAAGGATGGAACTTTGGTGAGGTGGCGGACAATGCTCGCTTCTATCAAGCGACTCAGGGGCAAATGAACGGTACCGGCATCGGGACCTTTAACGACCGACTGCGCGATGCCGTTCATGGTGGCAGTCCTGTTGATTCATCCTCAACATTCCGTCAGGGCTTTGGTACTGGCTTGGGAACGGATCCCAACGGTAATAAGGTCAATGGGAGCACCGAGGAAGCGTTGAAAGATCTCGGCCACGAAACCGACCTAGTGAAGCTCGGCTTGGCTGGCAATCTCGCAGACTTCGAATTCCTCGCTTCGGATGGCAGTGTGCACCGTGGTGATGAATTGGATTACCGCGGAGCGAAAGCAGGCTATGCTTCGCAGCCGGGAGAAGTGATCAACTATGTTGACGCGCACGATAATGAAACGCTCTACGACCTCACTGTGCTCAAGTTGCCACGAGATACTTCCATGGAGGATCGGGTGCGGATGAATACTCTCTCGCAAGCAACCGGGATGTATACACAAGCTGGTCCGTTCTGGCATGCCGGAACCGAGTTATTGCGTTCAAAGTCTTTGGACCGAAATTCCTATAACTCGGGGGACTGGTTCAACCGCATCGACTTCTCCGGAGTGGAAAATACTTTTGGCTCGGGTCTTCCGCCCGAGGCAGATAACGGGGAGAAGTGGGATCTGATGGCTCCACTATTAGAAGACCCTGCGCTCAAGCCGGATGCCAAGGCCATGGCTGATGCTGAAGGGGCAGCCTTGGACTTGCTGCAGACCCGCAAGGAAGTTGGACTCTTGCGATTGGGCTCAGCTGATCTCATTGGGCAAAAGGTGAGCTTCCCGCTGGGCGGGTCTGAGGCTGAACCGGGAATTATCGTGATGCGCATTGACGACACGGTGGGTAAGGATGTCGATCGCAAGCATGACGGTGCCTTAGTCCTCTTCAATGCCTCGCCGAAGGAGAGCACGCAAAAGCTTGAGGAGCTGGTAGGTCACGACTACTCGCTTGCCAAGTCTCTTGCGAAAGGCAGTGATGACCGGGTGAAGTCAACTTCGTTCGACAGTGCCACCGGTGAGCTGACTATTCCGGCGCGCACCGCGGCAGTCCTAGTGGAACCTCAGGGCTCGGCTAAGTAGTAGAACGGAGCATTCCTACTGGACCATCTGTAGGGATTATTCGCAGGACCATTGTTGGTAGATGAACTGATCTAGCCAGTGTGGCAATCGAGTTTTTCATTGCCAAAGCGTCCACGCTGACAGCGAACAACCCGCTCTCGTCATCACGAGAGCGGGTTGTTCCATTGTGTCTGTAAATCAGTTTTGAGGGTCTTTGCGACGCCCAAAAACAAAGTAGGAAATGCTTCCTAGTACGTTGAGGCAACTGACCACGGCCCACAGTGGTTTTGGCCCTCTCGCCAGCTGAACGGGGCGTCGACGAAGATCGCGCAAGGCTGCAAACATCAAAGTCAGCTCGATAATTCCAGCGAGGATGACAGCAACCTGGGTGCGGCGATCCAGCTCCCGGAAGGACCGTTTTTTCGGTAGGTTGAGGCGCCGGGAGGGCAGGGTGGATTGTCCTTGAATGCCTTGGGTGTCCTGTGTCTGAAAATTATTTTTCGGCATGGGAATCATTCTTGCCCTTTGTTCGTTGAAGAAGACAGAACGCAAAGTTGAGTGAGGTTGGCTCAAGTTAATTTGACAGTCGAAAGCGGCTGAGTAAACTTGAGTCCAGAACGCTCAATCAGGATAAAAATCCTCAGCGTTAGTACTTTCAACCAAGGCAAAGGAGAGCCATTATGTCGCGTGCCGTAGGTATCGACCTAGGAACCACCAACTCCGTAGTTTCCGTGCTCGAAGGTGGTGAGCCAACCGTTATCGCAAACGCGGAAGGCAACCGCACTACCCCGTCGATCGTTGCTTTCTCGAAGAGCGGCGAAGTTCTGGTCGGCGATATCGCCAAGCGCCAGGCAGTGAACAACATCGACCGCACCATCGCTTCGGTCAAGCGTCACATGGGTACCGACTGGTCCATCGACGTAGACGAGAAGAAGTACACCGCTCAGGAAATCTCCGCGCGCACCCTGATGAAGCTGAAGAACGACGCCGAGTCGTACTTGGGCGAAAAGGTCACCGACGCGGTCATCACGGTTCCTGCATACTTCAACGATGCCGAGCGCCAGTCCACCAAGGAAGCCGGCGAAATCGCGGGCATGAACGTGCTGCGCATCGTCAACGAGCCAACCGCCGCGGCGCTGGCCTACGGCCTGGAAAAGGGCAAAGAAGACGAACTCATCCTGGTCTTCGACCTCGGTGGCGGTACCTTCGACGTTTCCCTGCTCGAAGTTGGCAAGGACGAAGACGGCTTCTCCACCATCCAGGTCCGCTCCACCGCTGGCGATAACCGCCTCGGCGGCGACGACTGGGATCAGCGCATCGTTGACTGGCTGCTGGCTCAGGCCAAGCAGAAGGGCGCAGACCTGTCCAAGGACAAGATCGCGCTGCAGCGTCTGAAGGAAGCTGCCGAGCAGGCCAAGAAGGAACTCTCCTCGGCCACCAGCACCAACATCTCGTTGCAGTACCTCTCGGTCACCCCAGAGGGTCCGGTGCACCTGGACGAGCACCTTTCGCGTGCCAAGTTCCAGGACCTGACCAAGGATCTGCTCGATCGCACCAAGAAGCCATTCCACGACGTGATCGCCGAAGCCGGCGTGAAGGTTTCGGAGATCGCACACGTGATCCTCGTTGGCGGTTCGACCCGTATGCCAGCCGTTGCCGATCTGGTCAAGGACATGGCCGGCAAGGAAGCCAACAAGGGCGTCAACCCTGATGAGGTTGTCGCCGTGGGCGCAGCCTTGCAGGCAGGCGTGCTGAAGGGCGAGCGCAAGGACGTGCTGCTCATCGACGTCACCCCACTGTCCCTGGGTATTGAAACCAAGGGCGGCGTGATGACCAAGTTGATCGAGCGCAACACCGCGATCCCAACCAAGCGTTCGGAGACCTTCACCACCGCTGAGGACAACCAGCCTTCGGTGTCCATCCAGGTCTTCCAGGGCGAGCGCGAGTTCACCCGCGACAACAAGCCGCTGGGCACCTTCGAACTGACCGGCATCGCCCCGGCGCCGCGCGGCATCCCGCAGGTCGAGGTCACCTTCGACATCGACGCCAACGGCATCGTGCACGTCTCCGCCAAGGACAAGGGCACCGGCACCGAGCAGTCGATGACCATCACCGGCGGCTCCTCGCTGTCGAAGGAAGACATCGAGCGCATGGTGCAGGAAGCTGAAGCCCACGCCGAAGAGGACAAGGCCCGCCGCGAGGCAGCCGAGACCCGTAACGCCGCCGAACAGGCAGCCTACTCGGTTGACAAGCTCATCAAGGACAACGAGGACAAGCTTCCGGAAGAGGTCAAGACCGAGGTTCAGGCCGACGTCGACGCGCTGAAGGAAACCCTGGAGAAGCAGGACAACGACGACGAGGTCAAGGCCGCGTTTGAGAAGCTGCAGGCTTCGCAGACCAAGCTGGGCGAGGCAATCTACGCCAATGCCCCGACCGAAGGCGCCGAAGCTCCCGAGGGTGAGCAGGCTTCGAATGCTGATGAAGACATCGTCGACGCCGAGGTAATCGACGAAGACGACGAGAACGTCAAGAAGTAAGGGAGAGACGGGAATATGTCCGAGGCACAGGACCAGAACGCCAACTCCGGCCAGGAGCCGGAGAACGAGCAGGATGCCGCCAATGAGCAGCAGACTGCAGACGCTTTGGGTCAGGCCGAGGCGATCCTGAACGAGGCGGCCGCCGGCGTCGAAGAGGCGCAGGCTGAGGTCACCGAGAAGGAAAACGAGTTGCGCAACGACCTGCTCCGCCTGCAGGCCGAGTATGTCAACTACCGCAAGCGCGTCGAGCGCGACCGGGTGGCAGTGCGCGACAGCGCCGTCCAGTCGGTGCTCTCCACCTTGCTGCCGGTACTCGATGACATCGATGCCGCTCGTGCTCACGGCGACCTGGCCGATGGACCGTTTGCGGCCATCGCCAACAAGCTGGACACGGTTTTGGCATCGCACGGCCTGGAGCGAATCGACGAGGCTGGGGTCGAATTCGACCCTAACGTCCACGAAGCTTTGCTGCGCCAGCCGGTCCCCGAAATTCCGGCGGACCATGTGGGACAGGTATTGCGAGCCGGTTACCGCAAGGGCACCTACACTCTGCGCGCCGCGCAGGTGCTGGTCGCCACCGGCGAATAGCCGCACATCTAGATAGCGAAACTGCCCACTGCCGAGAATTCGTCAGTGGGCAGTTTCGAATCGCTAGTCGAAAGAAAGGGGGCCCTGATGGCAAGTCAGGACTGGATCGACAAAGACTTCTACGCCATTCTGGGCGTCTCCAAGGACGCCAACGAGGCGGACATCAAGAAGGCGTACCGCAAGCAAGCGCGTAAGTACCACCCGGATACCAACCAGGGCGATGCGGACGCCGAGCGGAAATTCAAGGACATCTCCGAGGCCAACTCGGTGCTTTCCGATAAGGAAGAGCGCGAACAATACGACGCCATCCGCGCCATGGGTGGAGGCGCCCGGTTCAGCGCCGGCGGAGCTGGCGGCGCCCCGGGCGGCCAGGCGGGATTCGACGACGTCTTCTCCAACCTCTTCGGCGGTGGGGGAGGCCCGCGCGGCCGCGGCGGACAGCCCGACTTCTCCGATCTCTTCGGCGGCGGGGCTGGATTCGGCGGCGGATTCGGCCAAAGCGCCCCGCCGCGCAAGGGAGCTGACCGGACGGCCAGCACCACCATCTCCTTCGCTGGTTCCATCAAGGGCACCACCATCGGATTGCGTGAGCAGAGCGGTGAAGTCATTGACGTGCGTGTTCCGGCAGGAATCAAGGATGGCCAGTCGGTGCGTGTGCGTGGACGAGGCCAACCTGGCGGAGCCGGCAACGGCGACCTGCTGGTCAAGGTCAAAGTCACCGAGCACCCGTTCTTCAAACGCGAAGAGAACAACATTCGTGTGCACCTGCCGGTTACCTTTGATGAGGCAGTCCTCGGAGCCAAGATCCACGTGCCGACTCTCGACGGGGAACAAGTAGCCGTGAAGGTGCCCGCCGGTTCGAACTCGGGTCGTACCTTGCGCCTGAAGGGGCGTGGGGTGAAGACCTCGAAGTCCACCGGTGACATGCTGATCGTCTTGGATGTGGTGATTCCACAGAACCTGAACGACAAGGCGAAGGCGGCCATCGAAGACTTCGCTGCCGCCACCGCGGGGGAAGATCCTCGCGTGGGACTTGAAGCCAAGGCCAGGCTCTAGGATTAATCCAGGAGCGATGTAGTGCAACGCGGCGGCGGGGCCCGC